>NZ_WXWT01000235.1:0-5390 GCF_009904725.1 Vibrio sp. V43_P6S15P86 | reverse complement strand
ATCCCAGCTTGAACGTGGGGGAAATACAGACGTTGAACGCAAAACCGCAAGCAGGAAAGCCAGTTATTCGTTTATCTGGTATTAGTAAAAGTTTCGATGGTAAGGAAATCATCGGTAATTTAAATCTGGATGTTAATCATGGTGAGTTTCTGACGATTCTTGGGCCTTCTGGTTGTGGTAAAACGACAGTTTTACGAATGATCGCTGGTTTTGAAGCGGCGGATAACGGTCAAATCATTTTGGATGACCAAGATGTAACACAGGTTCCTGCTGAGCAGAGACACGTCAACACGGTATTTCAAAGTTACGCACTGTTTCCACACATGACCGTATATGAGAATGTCGCTTTTGGTCTTCGTATGCAGAAAACACCTGCAGCAGAGATTGAACCAAGAGTCATGGAAGCATTACGCATGGTTCGTCTAGAAAAAATGGCACAGCGTAAACCGCACCAACTTTCTGGTGGCCAGCAACAGCGTATCGCAATTGCTCGTGCAGTTGTTAATAAACCAAAAGTACTTCTGCTCGATGAATCGCTATCGGCGCTGGACTACAAATTGCGTAAACAAATGCAGATCGAGTTGAAGCAGCTTCAGCGTCAACTTGGTATTACCTTTATCTTTGTGACACACGACCAGGAAGAAGCCCTATCGATGTCAGACCGCATCATCGTGATGCGTGATGGCGTTATAGAACAAGATGGCTCTCCGCGTGAGATTTACGAAGAGCCTAAGAACCTGTTTGTTGCCCGCTTTATTGGTGAGATCAACGTATTCAATGCAACCATGCTAGAGCGCATCGATGACAAACGCATCCGCGCAGAAATTGAAGGTGTTGAATCCGTCGTTTACTACGATAAGGAAGCACAGAAAGGCGACAAACTACAAGTACTACTTCGCCCTGAAGACTTACGTATCGAAGAAATCAAAGAGTCTGAAGAAAAAGGCATTGTAGGTCACGTAACTGAGCGTACTTATAAAGGTATGACGTTAGATTCTGTTATCCAATTGGATTCAGGTATGCGTGTAATGGTAAGCGAGTTCTTTAACGAAGATGATCCTGATGTGGACCACTCACTTGGCCAGAAAGTCGCTATCACTTGGGTTGAGAGCTGGGAGGTAGTACTCAATGATAAGCAAGAAGATTAATCTTCAGAACGCGATCATTGCCTTAATCGTAGGCTGGCTAACACTGTTTGTGTTGGTACCAAACGTAATGATTATTGGTACCAGTTTCTTAACGCGTGATGAAGCAAACTTAATCGAAATGACATTCACTTTCGACAACTACTTGCGTCTGCTGGACCCACTGTATGCGAAAGTGCTGATGCACTCGTTCTACATGGCAATTGTGGCAACGTTGTTGTGTTTAGTCATTGGATACCCGTTTGCTTATATCGTAGCGAAAATGCCTGAAAAATGGCGTCCGTTTATGCTGTTTTTGGTGATCGTACCATTTTGGACGAACTCTTTGATTCGAACTTACGGACTGAAGATTGTTCTCGGTACACAGGGCATTTTGAACAAGTCGCTGATGGCAATGGAAATCATCGACAAGCCGTTGCGTATTATGTATACCGAAACGGCTGTAATGATTGGTCTTGTATATATCCTACTTCCTTTCATGATTCTGCCGCTTTACTCGGCAATCGAGAAGTTGGACAACACTTACATCGAGGCAGCAAAAGACCTCGGTGCGAACAAGCTCCAAACCATTACTAAAGTAATTCTACCTCTGACAATGCCTGGCATTATCGGTGGCTGTTTGTTGGTTCTACTACCTGCGCTGGGTATGTTCTACATCTCAGATCTTCTAGGCGGTGCGAAGAACCTACTGATTGGTAACGTAATTAAGAGCCAAGTATTGAACGCTCGTGATTGGCCATTTGGTGCTGCGACCAGTATCGCCCTCACCTTCGCAATGGCGGTCATGCTTTACGCTTACTACCGAGCAGGAAAATTATTGAATAAGAAAGTGGAGCTAGACTAATGGGACGCACAGTTAGATTTAGCTTTATGGCGTTGGTTTATGCATTTTTGTATCTACCAATCGTTGTACTAATCGTAAATTCATTTAACGCCAATAAATTTGGTATGAAATGGGGTGGTTTCACCACGAAATGGTATGAAACCCTAGTCAACAACGACAGCCTAATGCAGGCTGCATGGCACTCATTGAACGTGGCGGTATTTTCTGCAACAGCGGCTACTATTATTGGTAGCTTAACAGCTGTTGCCCTATTCCGTTACTCGTTCAAAGGCAAAGGCGCTGTAAACGGCATGCTGTTTGTCGTAATGATGTCTCCAGATATTGTCATGGCGATTTCATTACTTGCTCTGTTCCTAGTATTAGGCACACAGCTGGGCTTCTTTACTCTATTGATTGCCCACATCACCTTCTGTTTGCCATTTGTGGTGGTAACCGTATACAGCCGCTTAAATGGCTTCGATGTGAAGATGTTGGAAGCAGCAAAAGATCTTGGCGCAAGTGAATGGGTTATCTTAAAGCAGATCATCCTTCCTCTTGCAAAACCAGCAGTTGCGGCAGGCTGGCTGCTTAGCTTTACCCTGTCTCTGGACGACGTAATTATCAGTTCGTTCGTAACAGGTCCAACGTATGAAATCCTACCATTGAAAATTTACTCGATGGTTAAGGTGGGTATTTCACCGGAAGTGAATGCTCTTGCAACGGTCATGTTGGTGGTTTCTTTAATTCTTGTCGTAATTTCTCAGTTGCTCGCAAGAGAAAAAGTGAAGTAAAATCCACATCCGTTAACATCACGAAACAGAATGGTTACATGCCATTCTGTTTTTCTATCTACCGTCCAAAATGATTTGGACAACGTTTGGTTTGGAGCTAACGTCAATGAAAAAATGGGCTACTCTATTAGCTGGTAGTGCATGTGCGCTTTCTCTGTTCTCTGGTACAGCGACAGCGGATGATAAAGAACTAGTATTTATGAACTGGGGTCCTTACATCAACAGTAATATCCTAGAGCAATTTACTAAAGAAACTGGCATCAAAGTGATCTACTCGACTTACGAGTCGAACGAAACTTTGTATGCAAAGCTAAAAACCCATAACCAAGGTTATGACCTAGTAGTACCTTCAACGTACTTCGTGGCGAAGATGCGTGACGAAGGCATGCTACAAAAGATCGATAAGACTAAGCTGAAAAACTTCGGCAACCTAGATAAAAACTACCTAGACAAGCCTTACGATCCAAATAACGACTACTCTATTCCACACGTTGTTGCGATTACAGGCCTAGCGGTTAACGCAGACATGTACGACCCAAAAGACTTCCAAAGCTGGGCTGACCTATGGAAGCCTGAGCTTGAAGGTCAAGTAATGTTGATGGACGACACTCGTGAAGTATTCCATATCGCTCTACGTAAACTTGGCTACTCAGGTAACTCAAAAGACCCTAAGCAAATCGATGAAGCGTACGCTGAGCTACAAAAGTTGATGCCTAACGTTTTAGTTTTCAACTCTGACAACCCTGGCGCACCTTACATGTCTGGTGAAGTGGGCGTTGGTATGCTTTGGAACGGTAGCGCTGCAGCCGCGCAAAATGAAGGCCTGAACCTTAAACTCGTTTTTCCTAAAGAAGGCGGTATCGGCTGGGTTGATAACTTCGCTATCTCTTCCGGTGCGAAGAACGTAGAAGCCGCTCACAAGATGATCGACTTCCTACTGCGCCCAGAAATCGCAGAGCAAATCTCTCGTGATACTGGCTACCTAACGGCGGTGGAGGAATCGAATGCTAAGTTTAAAGACGTTGCCCCACTATTCCCTTCTCAAGAAGATCTTGATCGAGTGGAATGGCAAGATGCGGTTGGTGATCTAACCGTTAAGTACGAAGATTATTTCCTCAAGCTGAAAGCGGGACAATAATCTAGCTTGTGTAACAAGTCATCGACTAAAAGAAAATAGGCAGCAATACGCTGCCTATTTTTGTAATTGACTGATATAATTATGCGTTGCTAGGTTTATCGGCTCGATGTCTAGTTTTATCTTCTCACAAAGCGGAGATACAGCCCTCGAGCTAAATAAACAGATTTGTGCTTACTGCGATTTGGATCAACTTGATAACTCCAGCTAGTATTGACTTGTCCAATCGCGAAACAAAACGGAAAACAAATGAAAAGTAAATTCTACGCAAGCGCTCTATGTGCAGCGACGCTCATCGCTACCCCTGCAATGGCTGCTGATCAAGAACTGTATTTCTACAACTGGTCGGAATACATTCCAAACGAAGTTCTTGAAGACTTTACAAAAGAAACTGGAATCAAAGTTATTTACTCTACATATGAATCTAACGAGAGTATGTACGCAAAACTTAAAACCCAAGGTTCTGGTTACGACTTGGTAGTACCGTCTACCTATTTCGTCTCTAAAATGCGTAAAGAAAGCATGCTGCAACAGATCGACAAAGAGAAATTGTCTCATTTTGCCGATCTTGATACTAACTTCCTTAACAAGCCGTTCGATCCGAACAACAACTACTCTATCCCATACATTTGGGGTGCGACCGGTATTGGTATCAATGCTGACATGCTAGACAAGTCATCGGTTTCTAAATGGGATGATTTCTGGGATAGCAAGTGGGAGGGTCAACTAATGCTGATGGATGATTCTCGCGAAGTATTCCACATTGCATTGACTAAGCTTGGTTACTCACCAAACACGACTAACCCAGAAGAAATCAAAGCCGCTTACGAAGAACTGAAAAAGCTAATGCCAAACGTATTAGTATTTAACTCAGACTTTCCTGCAAACCCTTACCTTGCGGGTGAAGTTTCACTAGGCATGCTTTGGAACGGTTCTGCATACATGGCTCGTCAAGAAGGCGCGAACATCGACATCATCTGGCCAGAAAAAGGCACTATCTTCTGGATGGACAGCCTAGCTATTCCAACTGGCGCGAAGAACGTTGACGCCGCTCATAAGATGATCGATTTCCTACTACGTCCTGAGAACGCAGCTAAGATTGCACTAGAGATTGGTTACCCTACTCCAGTTAAAACGGCACACGATCTGCTACCGAAAGAATTTGCTAATGATCCAAGCATCTTCCCACCACAAGAAGTGATGGACAGCGGTACTTGGCAAGATGAAGTTGGCGAAGCGAGCGTAATGTACGATGAGTACTTCCAAAAACTAAAAGTGAACAACTAATTCGTTAGTTTTAAAGATATGAAAAAGCGGCTCATGAGCCGCTTTTTTTGTTCTTAATGACAAGACAAAAGCTCTCCTCTGTGAGAATTATTACGCTCTTTCTTTTCCTTCTAGAGCCAGTATCTCGTCAACTAATTTTGGAACCTCGACGCTTGCTTTTCCGTAGCGTTTTTCCTCAAATTCACTTTCTACCGCACTAGGCTCAAGGT
>NZ_WXWT01000233.1:0-54868 GCF_009904725.1 Vibrio sp. V43_P6S15P86 | reverse complement strand
GCTGAAGAAAGATCCAAACGCTGAGATTGATCGCTCGATATCTAACCTGCTAACAGAAAGTCAGCACCTTTCGATGCAGCTAGCGGAGATCATCGAACACCTTATTACACCTTCGCAAATGGCTGAGCTGCTGGAAAATGTATTAGAGCAGCAAAGTGGCATTCACCTTTTGTCTTTGCAAACTTTGCCATCTGAGCCAATTACGGAAGATAAAGAAGCATCGCAATACTCTGGTTACTACGTACACCCTGTACGTATGGAGCTGACTGGCGACTACTTTTCTATTGCCAATTACCTAAATAAGTTGGAGAGCCTTCCTGCCAGTTATTATTGGCGCAGCTTTAGTTACAAAGTCGAAGAGTACCCGAAAGCGAAGCTTGTGTTGGAAGTCTACACACTAGGATCTCGAGAGGAGTTTATTGGTGGTTAAAAAACTCATCATCTCATTGCTTGTCATGGCTGCGGCAGGAACCGCTTGGGCGAACCAAGATCCAACGGCACCACTTGGCTGGGAAAAGCCTGCGGTTGAAACGTCAGCGAAACCAAAAGCAAAACAGTACCGACTGCCTACGCTCAACAGTATTGTGTGTAAGCCAAGTACTGCTTGTGTCGCGATTATGGATAACAAGCTTGTTGAAAAAGGCGAGCTATTTAAGGGTTATCGCGTCGCGAGCATTAATAGTGAATTTGTAACTTTAAAGCGTGGTAACCGTCAGTGGGACCTAGAGCTTTTTGGTTTAAACGTAAAAAAATAATAACCAGAGCCTGATCAGATATGCGCAAATTAGTTGTAGGAATAACGATTGCTTCTTTAATGGGATGTTCAATGGGTCACCGTGACCCCGTGGAAGTCAAAGAAGCACTCAATGAATCTATCAATCAAGCGAACAGCCGCACGTTAGAAGAAATTCCTTCTTCTGTCGAAGCGGACCTGATGCCTAACTTAGACTCGAATGTTGCTTCAGAGCAAGGCACCTCGAAGCGTTTCCGTATTCAAGCGAATGCGGTCGATGCACGAAGCTTTTTTGCCTCGCTAGTCAAAGGCACTGAGTACAGCGTGGCGATTCATCCAGCGGTACAAGGTAATATCACCGTCAACTTGTCAGATGTTACGTTGGATGAAGTCCTGAGCGTTGTACAGAACATGTATGGCTATGATGTGGTGAAGTCTGGCAAAGTTATTCAAATCTACCCTGCAGGTATGCGTACGGTAACCATTCCTGTTGATTACCTCCAGTTCAAACGCTCTGGTCGATCATTGACGAGCATTGTCACGGGCTCAGTGACCTCGGCTGGTACGTCTAATTCTGGCGGTAGCTCAGACAGTTCTGATTCATCAGACTCTGACAATGGAAGTAACAGCGGCGATAGCTCGACGACTTCTACGGGCGGTACGCGCATCGAAACCATCACTGAAAGTGACTTCTGGCCGATGCTGCAGCAAGCCGTTGCGAATCTAATTGGTTCAGGCAAAGGACAAAGCGTTGTCGTAACACCACAAGCAGGAGTGATTACGGTTCGAGCGTTTCCAGATGATATTCGAGAAGTCCGTGAGTTCTTAGGTGTATCGCAGGAGCGCATGCAGCGTCAGGTCATTCTTGAAGCTAAAATTCTAGAAGTGACGTTGAATGATGGCTACCAACAAGGCATCAACTGGTCGAACTTATCGGCGTCAATTGGTAACTCGGGTAGTGTCGTAGTGAACCGTCCAGCGTCGGCATTACCACCGTTGGATGCGATTGGCACGCTATTGGGCGGCCAAACCAACGTGACTATCTCTGATGGCAACTTCAATGCTGTGTTGAGTTTTATGTCTACGCAAGGTGACTTGAACGTTCTTTCGAGCCCTCGTATTACCGCAGCCAACAACCAAAAGTCGGTCATCAAAGTGGGTACCGATGAGTATTTTGTTACCGAGTTATCGAGCAATGCAGGCAACGGTGAAAACTCAAATGCTGTTCCAGAAGTGGAATTGACACCATTCTTCTCAGGTATCTCTCTCGATGTGACTCCGCAAATTGATAACAAAGGCAATGTGTTCCTGCATGTTCACCCTGCGGTTATTGAAGTCTCGGAAGAAGTGAAGAAATTGAACTTGGGCGGTGAGTTCCAAAACATCCAATTGCCATTGGCAAAAAGCTCTATTCGTGAATCTGACTCGGTTATTCGTGCTAAAGATGGCGATGTTGTGGTTATCGGCGGTTTGATGAAACAGCAAAATCGTGAGCTTGTTTCTAAAGTCCCATTCTTAGGCGATGTGCCCGCATTGGGGCATTTGTTCCGCAACGTAAATAACGTGACTGAGAAAACAGAATTGGTCATCTTGCTAAAACCGACCGTAGTTGGTGTGAACTCTTGGCAGAAAGAGCTAGAGCGCTCTCGTGATCTGCTGCAAGAGTGGTTCCCAGATGCGCAATAAGCGCGGGGAAAGGTTCCGTTTTTCAATGAGTTTGTGATTCGAGTATGTACTTGTCACATTTTGGATTTCGAGTTCAGCCTTTTTCGTTAACCCCAAACACAGAAATGTTCTTGGGGTTAGTCCCTCACTATGAGGCGATCCAAACCATTTTAGCCGCTGTGCAAATGGGAGAAGGGGTGATTAAGGTGACGGGAGAAGTCGGCACCGGAAAAACCATGGTGTGTCGTAAGTTAATTGAGCAGATTGAATCTGAAGTCGAGCTGATTTACTTACCTAATCCAGTTTTGAATGGAGAGCAGTTGCAGTTTGCTGTCGCCAGAGAGTTAGGCATCGAGAACGATGACCCGCTACGTATTGTTTCTCTCATTCAAGAACACCTGATTCAAGTGCATTCTGCGGGAAAGAAAACCGTCTTGATCGTCGATGAAGCGCAAGCTCTTTCTCCACAAGCGTTAGAAACATTGCGTCTGTTCGGTAACCTAGAAACGGAACAAGATAAACTCATTCAACTGGTATTATTCGGGCAACCTGAGTTGGATGAGCGGTTAGCCAGCCACGAGCTAAGGCAGTTTCGTCAACGTATTACGTTTAGTTGTCAGCTGCGTCCTCTTTCTATCGATGAAGGCGTGGCTTACATCAATAATCGTTTAGAGAAGGCAGGCAATGGAGCGCACATTTTTTCTATTGAGCAGAAAAAAGCGATTTGGCGTTCATCCATGGGGATTCCACGTTTGATCAACCAAATTAGCCACAAGTCGTTGCTTGCGGCATTTAATGATCGTTGCACACTATTAAAAAATCATCACGTTTACGCAGCTATGCACGATACGTTTGATGCCCGTAAACCTAAGTTTAAAACACCCGTATTTTGGGGATGGAGTCAACCTTGAGTGCCATCAATAAAGCATTATCAGAACTCGCTGAAAAAACATCACCGTCAGAGCTTACTCGTGCGGACATTCCCAACGTTTCACGCAGTAAACCTTGGCTTTGGCTCGTTGCCGGTTTCTCGTTAAGCCTTGCGGTGGGCGGCTGGGCGGTCTCTCGCGGTCCTATCCCTTCAGGCGAGCTTTCACCTGCTCAAACAGAAACCATGCCATTGTCGTCAGTGAATGCTTCGTCAATCACATCATCAGAGCGTACTCATTCGCCAACGAGTAAAATGACGCCCGAGACAGCCCATGTGGTTTACACGAAGCCAGTGACACAACCGGCTGCGCAACAGCTTCATATGCCAGAGGCTGATAGGTTCACGCCAACAGCGGAGGTAAATGCGGTCTCTGAAGATGCAGTGCTACTCGCGCAAGTGGCAACGATGCCAAGCGATGAGCAATCTAATCACGTAACCCGCACAACAGCAGACAACAGTTCAATGCGCATTGAGCAGGTTGAGCTTACTCACCGCCAATTATCTCTTAAAGCGGTTAGCCGAGCGGAAAAAGCACTGGATGCTAACGATATGCAAACGGCGTTGTCAGCTTATGCTGAGGCGTTACGTTATGAGCCAATGAATGCAGACACGCGTCAAAAATTATCGGCGTTGTACTTTGGCAAAGGCGACACGCGTAAAGCGTATGAGATTATCCAAGAAGGGATCAACCTTGACACGAACAACCAAGTACTTCGCTTGGCCTTGTCTAAGTTGTTAGTGAAAGCCAATCAACCTGAAGCGGCGCTGAGTCCGCTTGTGCATTTGCCTCCAAGACCAAGTCGAGATTACTTGGCGATGCGTGCGGCATTAGCACAAAAACACAAGCAGAATGATATTGCGCTTGAGAGTTATCAACTCCTTACTCAGCGTGAGCCGGAAAATGCGCGCTGGTGGCTAGGTTTAGCGATTCAACAAGAGCGCGCGCTGACGTTTACCGCCGCGATCAACTCTTACAACCAAGCTCTGGGTAAAGTTGGCATTTCGAATCAATCGCAAGCGTTTATTCGTGACCGTTTGAGCATCTTGAAACAGCTGGAGAATGCACAATGAAAATTCAGTTGAGAAAACGCTTAGGCGATCTTCTGGTTGAAGAAGGCATCGTCTCTGAAGAACAAATCCAGCAAGCACTAAACGCACAACGTAGTACCGGGCAGAAGCTAGGCGATGCGTTAATTGATCTCGGCTTTATTACTGAGAAGCAAATGTTGGACTTCTTGTCCCAACAACTTGGTTTGCCATTGATCGATCTTGGTCGCGCCCCTGTGGATGCGGAAGCGGTACAGATTCTACCAGAGGTACACGCACGTCGCTTACGTGCGATGGTCGTTGCTCGAAATGGGGACACGTTGCGCGTTGCTATGAGTGACCCTGCGGATTTGTTCATCCAAGAATCATTGATGAATTTGCTAGGTGAATACAACCTTGAGTTCATCGTGGCTTCAGAGCGCCAACTCATTTCAAGCTTTGACCGCTATTATCGCCGCACCAAAGAAATCGCTTCTTTCGCGGAACAGTTGCATGAAGAGCATAAAGATGAGCAAAGCTTCGATTACGGTATTGATGGAACCGACAGTGAGGAAGTTACCGTTGTAAAGCTGGTTAATTCCATGTTTGAAGATGCGGTACAAGTCGGGGCATCGGATATTCATATTGAGCCAGACGATCAGATATTGCGCTTACGTCAGCGTATTGATGGTGTACTGCATGAAACCATCCTGAATGAAGTGAATATCGCATCGGCTTTGGTTCTTCGATTGAAGTTGATGGCGCACCTAGACATCTCTGAGAAGCGCTTGCCACAAGATGGCCGATTCAATATCAAAGTGCGTGGTCAATCAATCGATATTCGTATGTCGACGCTACCAACGCAATACGGGGAGTCCGTGGTAATGCGTCTGCTTAACCAGTCTGCTGGTTTGCGTCCATTAGAAGAGTCAGGTTTGCCGCCAGATTTGCTTGCTCGTTTACGTCGACAGTTGGCTCGTCCGCACGGCATGATCTTGGTGACGGGGCCGACAGGTTCAGGTAAAACCACCACGCTTTACGGCGCATTAAGTGAGCTCAACGAGCCAGGGAAAAAGATCATTACAGCAGAGGATCCGGTCGAATACCGTCTGCCTCGCATCACTCAGGTACAGGTAAACAGTAAGATCGATCTGACTTTCTCGCGTGTGCTTCGAACCTTTTTACGTCAAGACCCGGACATTATTCTTGTTGGTGAGATGCGTGACCAAGAGACGGTAGAAATTGGTCTGCGAGCTGCACTAACGGGTCACTTAGTATTGAGCACTCTTCACACTAACGACGCGGTTGACAGTGCCTTACGCATGATTGATATGGGCGCGCCGGGTTACTTGGTTGCCAGTGCGGTCAGAGCCGTGGTGGCGCAGCGTCTTGTTCGCCGTGTTTGTCCAGATTGCAAAACAGAAGACCATCTAGACGAGTCACGCCAACAGTGGTTAGCTGGGCGTTTTCCAAATCAAGTGGGCACCACTTTTTATAAAGGTGCAGGCTGTCAAAACTGTAACTTGACTGGCTATCGAGGCCGAATTGGTGTGTTTGAAATGCTCGAACTTGAGCAAGAAATGATGGATAAATTGCGCGCCAATGATGCGGTTGGCTTTGCCCAAGCCGCGCGTCGCTCAGAAAACTATAAGCCACTGCTTGCTTCTGCAATGGAACTGGCGCTACAAGGCACCGTCAGTTTGGATGAAGTGATGACCCTAGGTGAGGGTGATGCTTCTGGTAAGACTGATCCCATTTTCATATAGGTAAGTGAATGCCAACTTTTCGTTATCAAGGCCGCACGCTAGACGGCTCATCCACTAACGGCAAAATCGAAGCAGTGAACTCAGAGGCTGCGGCGGAAGCATTGATGAATAAAGGGGTCATCCCGCTCAATGTGCGGTTAGAGAAAGAGTCGGCAAAAAGCCAAGTGAGCTTGTCTAAGCTATTTGTGCCAGCCATTCCATTGGAAGTGATCATTCTTTTCTCTCGCCAGTTGTTTAGCTTAACTAAAGCGGGCGTACCGTTGCTGCGTTCTATGCGTGGCCTGCTGCAAAATTGTGAAAACAAACAGCTCAAAGAGGCACTGGAAGATGTCGTTTCTGAACTGAGTAATGGCCGAGGTTTGTCTTCTGCGATGCAGCAACACAGCAAAGTATTCAGCCCACTGTTCGTTTCTATGATCAACGTAGGTGAGAATACGGGTCGACTCGATCAAGCACTATTGCAACTGGCGAATTACTACGAGCAGGAACTCGAGACTCGTAAACGCATCAAAGCGGCGATGCGTTATCCGACGTTTGTCATTATCTTTATCACTATCGCCATGTTTATATTGAATATCTTGGTGATCCCTGAGTTTGCATCGATGTTTACGCGCTTTGGTGTTGAGCTGCCATTGCCGACGCGTATTTTGATCGCTACTTCTAATTTCTTTGTTAATTATTGGGTACTACTGATTGTGGCAATGATTGGCGCGTTCGCGGTTTTCAGAGCTTGGGTGGCGACGGCAGATGGTCGGGAAAAGTTCGATAAGTTTCGGCTTCGGCTTCCAATTGTGGGCGATATCGTTAATCGCGCGCAGCTTTCTCGTTTTGCTAGAACCTTCTCGTTGATGCTGAAGTCAGGCGTTCCACTTAACCAGTCTTTAGCTTTAGCCGGGGAAGCCCTGGGGAACCGCTTTTTAGAAAATCGAATTCTTGAGATGAAATCCGCGATTGAAGCGGGTAGCACCATCTCAGTGACTGCTATCAACAGTAAAATCTTTACCCCTTTGGTGATTCAGATGATTGCAGTAGGGGAAGAAACCGGTCGTATTGATGAGCTGCTGCTAGAAGTGTCGGATTTTTACGATCGAGAAGTTGATTACGATCTAAAAACACTGACCGCAAGAATAGAACCGCTACTTTTGGTGATTGTCGCAGGCATGGTCATGGTGCTGGCATTGGGTATCTTCTTACCAATGTGGGGAATGCTCGACATCATCAAAGGCGGCTAATAGGTGGTTGAAAATCAAAGCCGAGCAACGCTAATTGTGTTTGGGGTTATAGCTACGATTATGGCGGTGGGTTTGGCGGTCAAATTACGTCCTGTGACCGAGCAAGCACAAGTAACTGGGGCTAAGTTGGCGAGAGTTTGGATGCAAGATAGTGTTCAGCGTTATCGTCAAGCTTGGCTCGTAAAAGGCGAGCCAGAACATATGCTGATGGATGGTTTTAATCTCACCATGACTGAGGGCGGGCTAGTATCTCCCTTTACTCAACAAGGTGTTTTAGATTGTGGTTATTGGCTAGCAGTGCATTATCCACAACGTAAAATAATGACCAATAAGTTAATAGATATCAGTGGAGCCATCAAAACTGATCGTTATGTCTGTCACTATACTTATGAAAATGGTCAGTCGATTGTAGTTATTTCAACAGCTAATCAACTGAAAATAGACGTCGAAATGTCGGCGGAGTGAATTTTTTGACACCTAATCACTATAATTGGTAATGAAAGTCGGTATAATGCAATCATTACCATAAGTAACAGGCTGTAATAGAGGGTAAACAATAATGTGTTTTTCTCATTGCAGCATGAACTGAATAATGGCGAATCGTCATTCTGCTCAAGCGGTAGATACAGTATCCACTTCACGGTCAGTTTTAGTGAACGTTGCTGCCCCAAACCGTTTTGACAATATCCAAAATGGTCGCGTGACCTAAACAAAACTTTGCAGTTGTACTGCATGCTTACATAGAGAGAGTAAACAATGAAAAGACAAGGTGGTTTCACCCTTATCGAATTGGTAGTGGTAATTGTAATCCTAGGTATTCTAGCGGTCACAGCGGCACCACGTTTCCTTAACCTGCAATCTGATGCACGTGAATCAGCTCTTCAAGGTCTAAAAGGTGCGATCGATGGTGCTTCTGGTATTGTATTTGGTAAAGCGGCTATTGATGGAATCGAAACTAAAGCTCCTGACACAACTGTTAAGGTTGAAGACGTATTAGTAGGCTATGGTTACCCAGCAGCTAAACCCGGTGGCCTAGATAATGCTGTAAATGGCTTAAGTGCTGACTGGGCTCTAGTAAATGAAGGCTCTGATCCTCAGACTTTGGTTGCTACTTTCGTTAGTGGCGATCTTACAGCTGGCTTTGATGAAACAAAGAACACTGTTGAGAAAGTAAAAGCTGGTAATTGTTATGTGACTTACACAGAAGCAACTTCTGGTGCAGTTGCAACTACATCTGTTGAAAACAGCGGTTGTTAATATAATTCCTAAGGCCAGCTAGTCTGGCCTTTATCTCTTTGCTTTGATTAATCTCGGAATGTTTCATATGCGTAAATCATCAGGTCTTAGTGCAATAGAGTTTGTCGTTGTGCTGGTTATCTTGGGTGTGATCGGTTATGTGGTATTACCAAGATTTATCAGCTTTGAACCAGAAATTTACGAAGCCAAGTGGGAGCAAACCAAGCAAACCGCTGAGCATGTTTCTGAGACGCTAAGCAACAAAGAAACCTACGATCGGATTGAAGAAGAGGTTGGTCGTTCAAAGGGACAAAACAACTAGACATTGGTTATTTGTTCATCTGTTCACACTTCGAATTGAAAAATTATAAATCTATCATTATTCTCATAATTTCATCGTATACTTATTTCGCTTGTCCTAAGCCTAAGGTTGGGTTATGAAAATTCGCAGCTCTGCATTAGGGTTCACGTTAATGGAGTTAATCCTCGTGATTGTCCTCCTCTCTATCCTTTCACTTTTTGCAGCCAGCCGTTTTATGGGCTCTGGCAGTTTCTCTGCATATGCATTACAAGAACGTGTGATTTCTGTGATTCGCCAAGTGCAGGTGAATCGTATGCAGTCAAATGTTGAGAAACCTGATGACAACTTTCGTTTGCAAGTTTCTAGCTCATGTGTTGGTTCAGTTGCTGCCTGCGCACTAATAGGTAGTGCACAAGATGCCCGTAGTGACGTGGTTATCGATAAGTCCGCAAAGTTTTCCGTTATCAGCGGTGCCGCAAATACAATTAATTTTAACCTTCTCGGCAATCCTGTCAGTGGGGCTGTAAACATCTTAATTGAAGATAAACATGGTCGAAGCCGCTGCCAAGTTGAAATTAATACTCAAGGTTATGTTTCAAAAGGTACATGCTCATGAAGAAATCTAGTGGCATGACTTTGATAGAAATGATCATCGCGATTGTTTTAATGGGCATTGCGATGGTGGCGTTTACTTCTTTTCTTGTCCCTCAGATTCGAGATTCCGCCATCCCTCATTATCAAACCCGCGCTGCCGCGTTGAGTCAAAGCTTTATGTCGCAAATTCTAGCGCGTGGTTTTGATGAAAATAGTGATTTGGCTGGTGGCGAGACCCGATGTGGTGAGGGGTTAGTGGGTAGTGAGCAAGAAACATGTACCGTAAGCGGTAGTTTAGGTGCAGAAGAGGGGTCGATTGCAAGCTTTGATGACGTTGATGATTATATTGGCTGTTGGTATACCCAAAGTACGCATACTAGTTGTAATTCGACGCCACAGTACGAACTGAGTAATGTTCTTGGAACGTCGATTGAAAGTGATTACACCAACTTCAGAGTTGAAGTGGATGTCGTGTATGTTAACGAGAGTGGTTCAGTGTCAAACGACATTGAAGACTATAAACGAGTCACATTGACCATTCACGCAGGGCGAACGCAATCATTGAAACTTACTGCCATTAAAGGTAACTACTAATGAAAATACGTGGTTTTACCTTAATGGAAATGATCATTACTATTGTGATTGGTAGTGTGATTATGCTCGGGATTGCAGGTTATGTGCGCCTTGGCTTTAAAGGTTACTCTGATACCATTGATAGACAGCGATTACAAACTCAGGCCCAGTTTGTGATTGAGAAAATGTCGCGAGAGATTCGTCATGCAGTGCCGAATAGTTTTGAGGTGACACAAGGAGGCCGTTGTCTTTCTTTTTTTCCTACCTTACTAGCTGGCTTCTATAGTAGACAAGGCGTAGACAATATTGAATTTATCGTCGGAAATGTAAAAGCAGATGGCTCTTCTTACGATAGAGTTCCTGATGGTTTAAGAATGATTATCAACCCTTCCTACTCTGATGATTTTTATAACTCTACGAGTGATATGGATGTAGGGGGGGAAGAAAAATCCAGTTCAACTGGTGCCTTTGCTATTAACAAAGCAAGCGCATTCAGTAGTGACTCTGTTGGTTCTCGTTTTTATTTGTTCCATCCAAACCTTGGTGTTCGTTACTGTTGGAATGAACAAAATAAAGTGATTGAGCGGGGCAACATATCTGTTAGCAGTCATGATGATATGGTCGATGTGGAAACCATTTCAGCCAACGTTAGCTCAACTGCCTTTGAATTTCAGCTTCGTGCCCTTCAATCGGGTGGCATTGTCCATATGGACTTTGTGTTTGAACAAGATGGAGAGCGCAGTGCTTACCAACAAGACGTGCAGGTGCTGAATGTTCCGTAAAAAACAGCAACAAGGAAACGTTTTAGTCATCGTGTTGTTCGTCATCGTTGTGATGGGGTATTTAGCCGCATCGCTAATGCGTGTGACTTGGTCCAACCAAAGTGGCGTCACCCGAGAATTTTTGGGCACACAAGCTTGGTTTGTGGCCCAATCAGCGAATGAATGGGCACTGACCAAGTTATATCCACTCAACGGTTCGAGTGATAGCGTGTCGACGCTCTGTACTGACGAGGTAAGTGGTGCAACGCCTAATGTCACACAAGGGACAGGATGCACGCTTAAATCAATGAGTTGTGTATATTTAGGAACTCTGAACAAAGATACGTCTGCAGCAGAGTCATTATTTAGGGTGCAAGCTACGGCCGTTTGTGGCTCGGGCTTATCAAAAGTTCAGCGCCAGCAAGAGATTTGGGTTCGGGAGTAAGTGTGAAAATGAATAATAAAAAATCGACATTTGTGGCTCTTGCCCTAGCCACTTTTTTTTCTAGTGGTGTCACCGCGTTGGAAAGTCAGCTTCCAGCAAACGTTTGTCAGCTTTTTCCTGAACCGATTCAAGGTTGGAAGGGGTCAACCAGCAGGTTAAATATCACCAACGATACAGCTCATGCGACAGGGTGGTCTAGTGAATATCTAGCTGATAACGCCAATATATATAACTATCAACAAAATTGGCAAGGAGGCGCTAACTGGGATAACCTTCGTGTTGGTTTTGACGAAGGAGGCAATAGTTGGCAGCTATATAAAAACCCTGCCGCATCAAGTTGTAATGGCTATGGTTGTTTCCCAGCAGATGGTGTTTCAGGCGATGGAGTTGAAGTCGGTAAGGATGGTTTGGTTGAAAGCCGTAAAGCCGAAACGCCAACAAATATTACTCCGAATTTTGGTAGCCTTTCGTTAGATATAAATCCTGACAAGACGGATTCTTGGTTTTTTAAAAAATATAAAATAGAAGAGTTTTGTGATGATAATCCAAGTATCTGTCGTTACGAATCTCGTTGGTTTCGCCCTAAAGAAGCAGAGGTTACAGTTCTTAGCAGCTTGAAGAATTTGACGATCAATAACTATGGTGCCTCGTTTGATAAATTAACGGTTGTCATTGCAGATGGTGTCCAAGTTGAATCAGTTAATATCTCTAGAGGTGATAATGTTATCTTTCAGACACTGAATAACTCAACGGTTACTTTTGGCAATTGGAAGGAAGCTACTGGAGCGACGGTATATTTCTTTGGAAATAACTCCAGAATAAATATTGTGAATTCATTCAATATGGCAAATAAAATGAAAGTTGCCAATACGAACAGTGTCACGTTATATGCTCCAACAGGTGA
Organism: Vibrio sp. V43_P6S15P86; assembly: GCF_009904725.1. Lineage (NCBI taxonomy): Bacteria > Pseudomonadati > Pseudomonadota > Gammaproteobacteria > Vibrionales > Vibrionaceae > Vibrio > Vibrio sp. V43_P6S15P86. The sequence goes on along the minus strand of NZ_WXWT01000233.1, from coordinate 42,701 downwards.
TATTAATTTTTCTACTGCTAACGATAATTTTTATGGTTTTGTTCTGGGTAAAACGGTGAGTTTTGAAAATCCGATCACAGTACATGGTGCAGTGACATCTCAAAATTTAACAATGAAGAACAACGTTGTAATACAAAAGCCAGATTATTCATGTGCCCCCCCACCACCTGTACAGCAATGTTCATTATTGCCAGAAGAAAACTTCAATTCAGGTTCGTTATCAAACTGGTCTGTCATGGGATTCGGTAACAGTATTGATCCTGAAATTCATAACAATAGATTCCGTCTGAATGCAAACAGACAACGTCAAGCTACAGCTTCTGCATATAACTATATTTTCCCATCAGATCAAAATTACCTAGAAATTGAGTTTGATCATTATGCTTATGGTGGTGGAAACGGAGGAGGCGATGGTATTGCCCTTGTAATTTCTGACGCTAATGTGCCACCTAAGACTGGTGCTTTTGGTGGCCCCCTTGGTTATGGGATGAAGCTCAAGAAAAATCATGGTGGTGAGGTTAGCAGCGATGTTGAAGGATTCGCTGGTGGCTGGCTAGGTATAGGTATTGATGAGTACGGCAATTTCTATCGCGAAGGTGGAGAAACTATCCCAAATAGAAACGGTAAACCGGACAATGTTGGTATTCGTGGCTCGGGTTCTCAAGACAATCAAGGCAAGTGGCTGAAGGGTTACGGATATGTAAAAGGTAAACAGTTCTCAAGTTCGATTGATAATCGCCAAAACTTGCATCGGTATAAGATCACCCTGAACTCAAGGGATGGTCAGCGTTTGATGCTTAAAGTTGAGAGGAAGGTAGATAATCAAAATTGGAAGACGGTTATTTCAGACTTTGATGTGCGTAAAGAAGGGCACTTTAGCCAAGCTCCAACAAACTTCCGTTTGTCAGTAACGGCATCAACAGGTGCTGCAACGAACTATCATGAAGTGGATAACTTCCAAGTCTGTGCGGACAAGTACTCGCGATTAACAGATGGTATTCATCATTTCGAGTTTGACTACTCAGGCTCAGGCAGTACGTGTCAGGCTTCTGATGTGACACTTAGAGCTTGTATGAATGAAAGTTGTTCTGAGCAATATCCTAGAGATGCATACGATGATGGCAGCTTAACGCCTCTCTCTGTCACTTTACTTCCATCTACTGGCAATAATGTTGCCAACTGGGTTGGTGGTACAAATGTACAGTTTGAGAATGAAACTCAGCTTGAGCTGCAAGGTTCAAGAGCTGGTGATGTTACTTTGGGTATCGATCAAAGTTCCGTACCACAGTTTGGCTTTGAAGGGGCACGATGTCGAATTAATGGCGGGCCACTATCTGCTAACAACTGTAATGTAACCTTCGCTTCAAATGTGCTTGCGGTGAATGTTAATGATGTAGTTGCTAGTCGCGAAACTGTGGGTGAGGATTACCTATCGTTTTGCTCAACTCGAACAGAAGACGGCGGTGAATCTCGCGGTGTTAATATGTCGATTGATTATGAAGTGGCACCGGTCGATAGCTCTCAACCTGTCGTGATTTCTTACAAGAAAAAAGTGAAAGATCAGGCTGTGGAATGGAGTTCAGATGTCGAGCTAACCAGAGCTAATAAATACCTACCTAATGTTTATTTTGATGATGAAGGCAAAGCATTCTTTAAGTTGAGATACGCTGAAGCTGGAAAGGTCAAACTTAAAGCTAGTGTTGAGGGGGTTGATGACTCCGATGGATTCGGCAGTTTCGTTAGTTTTCCTTCAAAACTGAAAGTAACTGCAAAGAGTGGTGATAAGAGCGGAGAGTGCACTAACAGTGAAAATGGCTGTTCTTCGGGGTTTGTTGCTGCTGGTGAAGTTTTTGAACTAACGATTTCCGCGCTGCAGGATGACGGTTCAGTTGCTGAAAACTATCAAGAGAAGACTATTACTGTTAGTAATAAAGTGAAGTACCCGTCTAATGGTTCATTAGCCAAACTTCTGAATGAGAGATTACCAGAATCAAGTAAATGGTCTGGCGGTAATGTGAAGTTTGACCAATCGGTTTCAGAAGTCGGTGTTTTCGAGCTTATTGCTGAGGCACCAGTTGCTAAAGATGAAAATGGCGATGATATTGGGACATCTCTGTATCTTGGCAGCAAAGCTTTTAAAATTGCAGATGGCAAGTCAACAATTGGTCGCTTCTATCCTGATTATTTTAAAGTAACAGGAACCGAGTGGACTTATCCTGATAGTCAGAATGACTCTGTTTATATGGGGCAAAACTTTGCGTCAGTTAAGTTTGAAGTCACCGCATATAACGCTGATGGGTATGCTACGCAGAACTATGGTAGTTTTGCCGATTCTTTGAAAGCAGACTTGTATTTAGCTGGAAGCTTTTCTGACCGACTGAGTATCTTGGACTCTGATCTAACGAGTAAAAACTGGTCTGGTGCGATTTGGAGTAAAACCTGGGTTAATTCTGTTGATTGGAGCAAAGCTGCTAATTTAGATGGTCCATTTAACTCCAAAGTATCAACAGATAGTTCTACTGAGTCATCAATTGCGTTGTCTCTTAATAAGACAGCGAGTACGAAGACAGCACATATTGACCCAACTCTATTTCTGACAGAAGGTCATGATGGCAAACAATCTCGTACCGTAGAGCAACAACTGTTATCTCAACCTGATGTTAGGTATGGGCGTATGGTTTTAGATGATATTGGCGGAAGACAAGGGGATACACTCAGCATTCCTCTTAAAGTTGAGTACTGGAATAAGAACCGATTTGTTGTCAATTCTGAGGACAATCGAACGGCCGTTTCTGCTGTAGAACAAGGCGATGATAAACTGATTTGGAGCAGTCCAGATGGTGTTACTGCCTGTGATATCAATATTCAAGTTCTTGATTCAGCAGACAGTGAAACATCCAGTGCTAAAGTTACCGGGGGCATATTACCAAATGCAAATAGAGAGCGTTTAACCGCTGTACAAGGTTGTGATAATGAAGTTCGACAGCAATCACAAGTTTGGTTAGATCTTGATGACTCTGAAAATGGCTTACCTTGGCTCAAATATGATTGGGACAATGATGGCTCCGAAGAAAACCCATCCTCAGTCGTCACCTTTGGTATTCATCGTGGTAATGACCGTGTGATTTACCGTGGTGAGCCTGGGTTAACCGGACAGTAACAACTTAGGTTTTTGGCCTTAAGTTAGGAAACTGCAAGAAATTGAGGCTTTCTGCTCATGTTTGTGTACCAATACCTTGCTGTGACAGCGAGGCATTGGTACATTTAGAGCAATTTTTGTCTTCTATATTTTTGCAGGATGAGCGAAGAGTATGTTTAAGAAACTTCGTGGCATGTTTTCTAACGATCTATCTATCGATTTAGGTACAGCCAACACTCTAATTTACGTAAAAGGGCAAGGTATTGTCCTTGATGAACCTTCTGTAGTTGCTATTCGTCAAGATCGTGTAGGTTCTGCAAAAAGCGTTGCTGCAGTCGGTCACGCAGCAAAACAGATGCTTGGTCGTACACCTGGCAACATTTCCGCTATCCGCCCAATGAAAGACGGCGTAATCGCTGATTTCTACGTAACCGAAAAAATGCTTCAGCACTTTATCAAACAAGTGCATGACAACAGCATCCTAAAGCCAAGCCCACGTGTTCTTGTTTGTGTTCCTTGCGGTTCTACCCAAGTTGAGCGCCGCGCAATTCGTGAATCAGCACTCGGTGCTGGTGCGCGTGAAGTTTACCTAATCGACGAGCCAATGGCGGCAGCAATTGGTGCTGGTCTGCGCGTGTCTGAGCCGACAGGTTCAATGGTGGTTGATATCGGTGGTGGTACAACTGAAGTTGCCGTTATCTCTCTAAACGGTGTGGTTTACTCATCGTCTGTACGTATCGGTGGTGACCGCTTTGATGAAGCGGTAATTAACTACGTACGTCGTAACTACGGCAGCTTGATTGGTGAAGCCACGGCTGAAAAGATCAAACATGAAATCGGTTCTGCTTACCCTGGCGATGAAGTTCAAGAGATTGAAGTTCGCGGTCGTAATCTTGCAGAGGGTGTGCCACGCAGCTTTAGCTTGAACTCAAACGAGATCCTAGAAGCGCTTCAAGAGCCGCTATCTGGCATCGTCTCAGCAGTCATGGTTGCACTAGAACAGTGTCCACCAGAGCTTGCTTCAGACATTTCCGAAAACGGCATGGTTCTGACTGGTGGTGGCGCGCTACTGAAAGATCTCGATCGTCTATTAATGGAAGAAACCGGTATCCCTGTGGTTATCGCGGAAGATCCACTAACGTGTGTTGCGCGTGGTGGCGGTAAAGCACTAGAAATGATCGACATGCACGGTGGCGATCTGTTCTCTGAAGAATAAAGGTTTAGGTGAAGCTCATGTCGGGCTTCACCTTCATTTCTGCTCTCTCTGTAATTCAAACATGCTCCATACCTAAAAGTATTTATTTAAGTATTTTTAGGTTGCCAAGTAAGGCTCAATAATCATGGAAGCAATCAGGTCAAAAACAAGATGAAACCGATTTTTGGCAGAGGTCCGTCTCTGCAATTACGTCTGTTTTTTGCTGTCATCGTGTCGGCGAGCTTAATGCTGGCTGATAGTCGTCTAGATACGTTTTCCAACGTCCGATACTTATTGAACAGTATGGTTGCGCCCATTCAATACGCAGCCAATTTGCCTCGCAGCATGTTCGATGGCGTATTTGAACGTTTTAATACTCGTCAGGCATTAGTTGAAGGCAATCGCAACTTAAAGCGAGAAGTGCTACGCCTGAAAAGCGAGCTGATCTTGCTCGATCAATATAAAGAAGAAAACCAACGTCTACGCAAATTGTTAGGCTCTTCATTTGTCAGGGATGAAAAGAAAGTCGTAACTGAAGTGATGGCGGTTGATACTTCACCTTATCGTCATCAAGTGGTGATTGATAAAGGACAAATAGACGGTGTGTACGTCGGACAGCCAGTGATCAACGAAAAAGGTATTGTTGGTCAAGTCACGTTTGTCGCAGCGCATAACGCACGTGTTCTGTTGTTAACGGATGCGAAAAATGCGATTCCTGTCCAGGTGATCCGTAACGATATTCGAGTGATCGCGTCGGGCAATGGTGAAATGGATGAAATCCAACTGGAGCACATTCCAACTAGTACTGATATTCAGGTTGGCGATCTACTGGTGACATCCGGCCTAGGTGGGATTTACCCAGAAGGGTACCCAGTCGCGACGGTTACCAATGTGGATCACGATACGCGCCAAGAATTTGCGTCAATCAAGGCTGAGCCAGTTGTAGAGTTTGATCGTTTACGTTACCTACTGCTGATTTGGCCGAATGAAGATCGTCAACACAAAGTGCTTCGATCCAATGTGGATGAAGGATTAGAGCAAGAAGAACAAGAGGTAACTGATGGCCAATAATGTAGTGAGCAGCCGAATGGTGATTGGTGTCAGTTTCTTCGTTGCGCTGGTATTGCAAACCATTCCGTGGCCAGGTTTGTTAGATGTTTTACGTCCATCATGGTTGTTCCTTGTTACGTGTTATTGGGTGTTGGCACTGCCGCACCGAGTGAACGTTGGAACCGCGCTAGTGCTGGGCTTATTATGGGATATCTTGATCGGTTCAACGCTTGGAATTCGCGGCATGATGATGTCGATTGTCATCTATCTGGTGGCGTTGAATTTCCTGTTGATTCGTAACATGGCATTGTGGCAACAGTCGATTTTAATTGCCTTTTTTACTGCGTTATTGGAAGTTTTGATATTCTGTGGGGAATATTTGAACCAGGACGTAGTATTTAATCCATTATCTCTGTGGACGGCGGCAATAAACTGTATACTTTGGCCATGGATGTTTTTATTAATGCGACGAGTTCGTCGTGCATGGCACGTAAGGTAAAGCGGTGAAGAAAAGCTTATCTCTCGTTCTCGCTTCGGGTTCTCCGAGAAGAAAAGAGCTGCTTGCTCAACTAGGTTATGATTTTGAGATCATATTGCCTGATATTGAGGAAGCTAAACAGGCTCATGAGCAGGCACGAGAGTACGTGCTGCGTCTTTCTTTGGAAAAAGCTCAGGCAGGCTTAGCATTAGCTAAGCCTGATTCCGTTGTATTGGGCTCTGACACGGTCGTAGTATGCGATGACCGTGTGCTAGAAAAACCAAAAAGTTTTGAAGATTCAAAGCGTATGCTTACTGACTTATCCGGTCGTCGTCATCAAGTGATGACTGCGGTGAGCGTCGTATCATCGGAACAACAACATTCAGTGGTCGTCACCACTGACGTGTGGTTCAAGCAACTGACTCACGAAGAAATCGAACAATATTGGCAGTCAGGAGAGCCATGCGATAAAGCTGGAAGTTATGGTATTCAGGGACTCGGAGGGCGATTTGTCACCCGAATCGAAGGCAGTTATCACGCTGTAGTAGGCTTACCTTTGTTCGAAACCGATCAGCTAATTCAAGAATTTTTATAATTGTTTTGAGGTGTGCACATGAGTGCAGAATTGCTGCTTAACGTGACCCCGAGTGAAACTCGTGTGGCCATGATTGAAGGTGGAGTACTACAAGAAATACATATCGAGCGCGAATCACGTCGCGGCATTGTGGGCAATATATACAAAGGCAAAGTCAGCCGAGTACTGCCAGGTATGCAAGCGGCTTTCGTCGATATCGGTTTAGATAAAGCGGCGTTTTTACATGCGTCAGATATTGTCCCGCATACCGAATGTGTGGCAGAGAACGAAAAACAGCAGTTTCAAGTCCGTGATATCTCTGAGCTGGTACGTCAGGGACAAGACATAGTTGTACAAGTGGTCAAAGATCCGCTCGGCACGAAAGGCGCGCGTTTAACGACGGATATCACCTTACCTTCACGTTATCTTGTCTTTATGCCGGGTGCCAGCCATGTTGGTGTCTCGCAGCGTATTGAGAGTGAGAAAGAGCGCGAGCGTCTGAAAAAAGTGGTGAATCATTACTGTGATGAGCATGGTGGTTTTATCATTCGTACCGCCGCGGAAGGCGCAGATGAAAAAGAGCTTTCTCAAGATGCGGCATTTCTTAAGCGCTTGTGGCTAAAAGTCATGGAGCGTCGTTCAAAATACAAAACGCGTTCAACGCTTTACGGTGAGCTTGGTTTGGCCCAGCGTATTCTGCGTGATTTTGTCGGCACAGAGCTCGATAAAATCATGGTCGACTCCCGCCTCGAATATGAAAACCTGAAAGAATTCACTTCTGAGTATGTACCTGAGTTAACAGACAAGCTTGAGCTTTACGAAGGTGACAAGCCAATCTTTGACATGTACGACACCGAGAATGAAATTCAGCGTTCTTTAGAGCGCAAGGTTGAGCTAAAGTCGGGTGGCTACTTGATCATCGATCAAACTGAAGCTATGACAACTATCGACATCAACACTGGTGCATTTGTTGGTCGTCGTAATCTTGAAGAGACCATCTTTAATACCAACATTGAGGCAACTCAGGCTATTGCTCGTCAGCTGCGTTTGCGCAATCTTGGCGGCATCATCATCATCGACTTTATCGATATGGCGTCTGAAGAGCACCGTCAGCGAGTGCTCACCTCATTGGAAACCGCACTGGCTAAAGATCGAGTAAAAACCAACATCAACGGCTTTACTCAGCTCGGCTTAGTCGAGATGACGCGTAAGCGCACACGAGAAAGTATTGAACATATCTTGTGTTCTGGCTGTCCTACTTGTGAGGGCCGTGGCAGTGTGAAAACGGTTGAAACCGTGTGCTTTGAGATATTACGCGAGATTACTCGTGTAAACCGTGCTTACGACGCCGATAATTTTGTTGTGTACGCATCGCCGTTTGTTGCTGAAGCGCTGTTGGGTGATGAGTCTCATGCATTGGCTGAGCTCGAAGTATTTATTGGCAAGCAAGTGCGAGTTCAGGCTGAGCCCCTGTACATTCAGGAACAGTTTGACGTCGTAATGATGTAATTTGGAACATTTGTGAATTCTGGTGTTAACCGTTTTGGGCGTTTTTGTGCGTGGAGTTTAGTTACTGTACTGGTGTTATTGGCCATATTAGTAACCACACTGCGCGTCACATTGCCACAACTTAACCACTTCCAAGATGAGATCAAAACCTGGGTCAAGCAGGACACAGGTTTTGACTTTTCTATCGCCAACGTCGCAGGGACGTGGCGCAATAATCACCCCTCGATCGCGCTACTCGGTTTAGAAGCGAATCTGCCGAATATTCAGGATGCACGCTTTGCCGTTGAAGAAATCCAAATTGAATTCGATCTCATTCAATCTCTTTTGCAACTCAAACCGGTGGTCGCTGACCTCACCATCCATAACCTCGCTCTGGATATTCACACCGTAGACATTCTGCCGACCTCTAGTCGTCAAGAGCAGGAGTCGAGTGTGGATAAGAGCGAAGTGAAGCTCATCGACCAACTCGACTCACTTCTTTTACGTCAGTTTGAAGACTTCACCATTACCGACTCACGGATTTGGTATAAATCGGTATCTGGTGAGACTCGCCGTTTGGATATCGAGCAGCTCCGTTGGAGCAACCAAGGCAAGCACCACTTAGCCGAAGGCACCGTGAACATTGCCGATGTTCGTCTGAATTCATTGTTAGTGAGCGCTAACTTTAAAGATCATGGTTCGCTACGTGATGTGTCTGGTGAGTTTTACGTAAGTGCCCAAGATGTCTCGGTGACGCCTTGGTTAACCACTTACATGCAAGAAGAATCGGGTGCTGAGTCGGGTAAGGTCAGCTTAAACACTTGGCTGACGCTGAAACACAGCCAACCGAATGATGCGTATGTTGAACTGTTGCCTTCTGAGCTCGTGTGGAATGAAAACGGTCGTCATGAGCTGTTTATCGAGTCAGGTATTTTCAATCTTCGACCAGATAAACAAGGTTGGAAAGTAAATGGTCACTCACTTCGGATCCGAACCGACAACACCCCTTGGCCGGAATTAGACGCAGCGTTTGATTGGCAACCGAATGGTTGGACGCTCAACCTTTCTCAACTCGATATCGAAGCACTTATTCCGCTCATCAAATTGGCTCCAGAGTCGGAATCGACCAGTGATCTTATCAACAAACTGGCACCGAAAGGCCGAGTTGAAGATGTTCGCTTGTCCATGAACGGTGGCTTAGACACGTTACGCTACTCCGCGGAACTGGATGAACTTGCGATGACGCAATGGGAACTGCTACCAGGATTCCATCATGTACAGGGCAGTGTATCTGGTGATTTAGATCAGGCAAAAGCGAAAGTAACCGTCATTGATGATGTATTTCCGTACGGTGATGTATTTCAAGCTCCGCTGAATATCAAACAAGGTGAAGTCGATATTATCTGGCAACAAGATGAGAGCGGCTGGCGCTTGTGGTCTGATAAAGTGACGGCAGCGACACCAGATCTTCAAGTACTAGGAGCATTCCGTCTTGATTTTCCAAAAGAACAAAGCCCATTTTTATCGTTTTATGCTGAAGCAGATCTCTATAACGCAGGTGAAACATGGCGTTACCTGCCGACTCTGGCACTAGGACAAGACTTAACGGATTACCTATCGACTGCGATTCAAGGCGGTAAAGTGAATACGGCTAAGCTGCTGTGGTATGGCGAGTTAGGGGATTTTCCTTACAAAGATCATAATGGCATGTTTCAGGCGTGGGTCGGTTTAAAAGACGCGAAATTTAGCTTTGATACGGCGTGGCCAACCATCACTGATCTGCAGCTGGACTTGCTGTTTGAAAATGATGCAATGTATTTGGATTCAAAGTCCGCTACGCTAAATGGTGTCCATGCCAAGCGTATTACTGGGCGAATCCCTGAGTTGGCGGAAGGTGGACACATTGAGATTGAAGCTAAAGCGAGCGCGCCGGGCAATGAAGTTCGTGACTACATGATGGCGACGCCATTGGTGGACTCGGTCGGGGCAGCGTTGACGGCGCTGCAAGTGAGTGGTCCGGTTTACTCTGAGTTCCAGCTCAACATTCCGTTTGATTTTGAAAAAGAGTCCCGTGCTTGGGGTTATGCCGATTTAACAGAAAACCGTGTCGATATTGAAGCGCCGCCAATGACGCTGGAGAAAGCCACAGGGCGTATCCACTTCGATAATGATGTGGTCACCACATCGGGTTTGTCTGCAGAGTTGCTTACCCAGCCTATCTCCCTCGATTTTCGTGGTGAGAGTGCGGAACAGGGCTACAATGTGACGATTAACACATTAGGGGATTGGGACGTTGAGCCTCTCAAACCTTATGTTGGTGAGCGTTGGTTAAAGCTTGTTTCTGGGCATGCGCCGTGGCAAATGGACATTGACTTACAACTTAATGATGTAGGCTTCACCTATCAACTTGATGTGTTGGCGCAGCTAAATCGTTTAGCGAGTCAATATCCCTATCCGCTAGCGAAACAAGTTGGCGAGTCCGGGCAAGCAAAACTGCAGGCATCCGGCAACCAAGAAAGTATTTCAGCAAGACTACAGATCCCAAATGCTAAGTATCAAACCGAGATAGATATAACTGGCGACGTACCTGTTCTGACGGCGACTCATTTAATGGTCGGCAAAGGTGGTTTCAGGATCAGCCCTATTGTCGGACACGATGCATCAGTGCGTGTCGGTGAGCTCAATTTAGACCAATGGGCAGAGCTGCTTCAGGGCTCGGAAGGTAAGCAATCCTCATCTGTTTTGGCAAGCATGAAAACGCCGACCATTCCATTGCCGACACGTATTGATGTTGAAACGCCAAACTTGCAGCTTGGTGGGATTGAGTTTCATGATGTGGACTTCTCCGCAAGCAAAAAGAATTTGAGCTGGCAACTCGATGTGGACAGTCAAGAGGTTAAAGGTAAGGCTAACTATCTGAAACCGTATGACTTATCGGTCTCTTTGGAGCACTTGCACCTGTATATTCCAGGGTTTGAAGAGATGACCAAAGAGCGTAGCTCGCTCTTTGCCAGTGAGGATCAAAACGCACCTTTGATTACCAATTTTGACCGCCAGTTTCACGCTGAGATGCCAAACTTAACTTTGAACATCGATGATTTTTGGTTGCAAGGTTACAAAGTGGGCAAAGTGAATGTTGATTTGCAGCGTCGCCAGAACCGCTTGGAGTGGAAAAATATCACCTTTAGTAGCGGCAAAAACCGCATTGATATGAGTGGTTGGTGGGACCTGACGAAAGAGAGTAGCCATTCCAACTTAACCATGAAAATGAAAGGTGATAACAACACCGATCTTATGGAGCGCTTTGGTATTACATCAGGCATTCAACAAGCACCATTTGAGATCAATGCCAATATGGAATGGGACGGCGCACCTTGGTCAATGAAGACACAAACCTTGCAAGGGAATGTCTCAACGGAATTTGGTAAAGGCGTGATCAGTGAAGTCAGTGGTGCGGCACGCTTGTTAGGCTTGTTCAGTTTGGATTCTATCATCCGTAAGATGCAGCTCGACTTTACCGACGTATTCGACAAAGGCATGGCGTTTAACTCGATCACAGGCACGGGCAAAATCCAAGATGGCGTATTTATCACCAACGATATCGTGATGGATGCGTTAGCAGGGGAAATGCAGATCCGCGGCATCGCCAATATGAACAGCAGAATGGTCGATGCGGAAGTGAAGTTCACCCCAGACATCACATCAGGCCTACCAATGCTGACCGCGTTTGCAGTAGCGCCACAAACCGCGTTGTATGTTTTAGCCATCTCAACAGTGATTTCTCCGGTGGTTGAGGTCTTCACTCAAGTCAATTATGAAGTGAAAGGCCCACTAGATTCACCAACGGTGAAAGAAATTTCTCGAAGTAAAGGTGAATACAAACTGCCAGAAAAGCTGCGTGAACAGGCGAAATAACTCACCGACTAAAATGGAATAGGGAGGAAACACATGGAACGTGTTGGCATTATTCAAATGACATCGGGTCCAGATATCACTGCGAATCTGGACTTTATTGAAAAACAGTGTGCTTTGGCGAGTAAGCAAGGTGCCAAGCTTGTCCTTACCCCTGAAAATACGGTGCTGTTTTCCAACCGCGAAGCGTACCATCAACATGCAGAGCCACTTGGGAGTAGTGTGATTCAACAGCGGCTCTCTGAAATCGCAAGAAAGAACCAGTTAACACTGATTGTCGGAAGCATGCCCATTCAAACCGCAAAAGGTGTCACGACCACAACGCTTGTATTGCCGCCGCACGGTAAATGCATTGCTCACTATGACAAACTGCATATGTTTGATGTCGACGTAGCCGATGGTTATGGTAGTTATCGTGAATCGGATACGTTTATGGCGGGTAATCAAATAGTCGTGGCGGAAACCGATATCGGCAGTGTTGGATTGAGCATCTGTTACGATCTTCGTTTTCCTGAGCTTTATAAAGTATTACGCCAAGAAGGCGCGGATATCATTGTGGTGCCTGCAGCGTTTACCGCTGTGACGGGGCAAGCTCACTGGGAAGTATTATTGCGAGCTAGAGCGATTGAGACACAATGTTGGATTTTGGCGAGCGGCCAAACTGGAACGCATCCATGTGGACGAAAAACATGGGGACACTCAATGGTCGTTGACCCTTGGGGACGTATTCATAAACAGCTTCAGGATGAAGTAGGCTTATTGGTGACAGAGATAGATTTGTCACAGAGCCAACAAGTAAGGCAGAATATGCCGCTGACTCAACACAGTCGCTTTCAAAATGAATTGAGACGGAAATAAAAGAGCTAACTATGAGCACAAACCAAATAGAACAGGCACTCCTTGCCCCAAATGGTCTGACAGAGCAAGACATTGCTGACACGCTTGCCAGCATTGCGACACGCCAGATCGATTATGCGGACATTTACTTTCAGTCCAGCTGGCATGAGTCTCTGGTTCTAGAAGACAGCATCATCAAAGATGGCTCTTTTAACATTGATTGTGGTGTTGGTGTCCGCGCCGTAACTGGCGAAAAAACAGGCTTTGCCTACTCTGATCAAATCCAGCCTGAAGGCCTGAAGCAGAGTGCAATGGCGGCGCGCGGTATTGCTCAGCAAGGGCAAAATGGCAAAGTTCATGCGTTTAAACGTACGGAGAACCAAGCGTACTACGCGGCTGTGAATCCACTAGCTGAATGGGAAAAGCAGCAAAAAACAGAATTACTTAAGTCTCTAGATGCTTACATCCGCACTAAAGAACCATTGATTAAAGAAGTCTCGATCAGCATCAGCGGTGTGCATGAGCAGATGCTTGTTGCGGCAACAGACGGTACTTATGCAGGCGATATTCGTCCTTTGGTACGTTTGTCTATTAGCGTGCTTGCACAAAAAGGTGAACGACGTGAACGAGGTAGCGCTGGTGGCGGTGGCCGTTTTGGTTACGATTTCTTTTTAACGGAAAGCAATGGTGTGAAACAAGCTTTCCATTATGCAGACGAAGCGATTCGCATGGCGTTGGTAAACCTTGAAGCAGAAGCCGCACCAGCAGGCATGATGCCAGTGGTATTGGGCTCAGGTTGGCCAGGCGTATTGCTACATGAGGCGGTAGGTCATGGCCTAGAAGGTGACTTTAACCGTAAGGAATCTTCGGTTTTCTCTGGCAAAATGGGTCAACAAGTGACGTCTTCACTGTGTACCATTGTTGATGACGGTACATTAAAAGACCTTCGTGGTTCACTCAATGTGGATGATGAAGGGGTGAATGGCCAGTACAACACGCTTATCGAAAATGGTGTGCTGAAAGGTTACATGCAAGACAAGCTAAATGCGCGGCTAATGGGTGTAAATCCAACGGGTAATGGTCGTCGTGAATCGTATGCACACTTGCCAATGCCTCGTATGACCAACACCTACATGCTTCCAGGTGAGCATACGCCAGAAGAAATTATCTCGACGGTCGAGAAAGGGTTGTATGCGCCAAACTTTGGTGGCGGTCAGGTGGACATTACTTCGGGTAAGTTTGTGTTCTCCGCATCGGAAGCGTACTTAATTGAAAACGGCAAAATTACGCGCCCTGTTAAAGGTGCGACGTTGATTGGCTCTGGTATTGAAGCCATGCAACAAGTGTCGATGGTTGGTAACGACTTAAGTATCGACAAGGGCGTTGGCGTATGTGGTAAAGCTGGACAAAGTGTGCCAGTTGGCGTTGGTCAGCCGACCTTGAAATTGGACTCACTGACGGTGGGTGGCACTGAGTAACTCATTCGAATCGTTATAAAAAGAGCGCTCATTAGAGCGCTCTTTTGTTTTGTGAGTCGATGTCGACTACAGGTTCTCTTCGGCAAACTCTGCCAAGCGGCTACGAACCACGCCGTTAAGGTGAATATTCGCGCTGCCTTCAAAGTTCTTGAAGCGTTCAACCATGTAGGTCAAACCAGAGGTCACAGGGGTGAGGTAATGGGAGTCAATCTGCGCCAAGTTACCGGAGCAGACGATCTTGGTTCCTTCGCCGCAGCGGGTGATGATGGTTTTGATTTGTGAAGCGGTGAGGTTTTGACACTCATCAAGCAGCACAAACGCATTTTGAATAGAACGGCCACGCATAAAGTTGATCGATTTAAACTGAATATTGGCTTTATCGCAGATGTACTTCAATGAGCCTTCAGTGCAGTGATCGTGTTTATGTAGCGCTTCCAAGGTATCGGTCACCGCCGCTAACCACGGCATCATTTTCTCCTCTTCTGAGCCGGGTAGGAAGCCGATGGATTCACCGATGTCTGGCGTGTTACGCGTCACGATAATTTTATCGAACATGCCTTTTTCAATGGTTTGCTCCAGTGCTGCTGCCATGGCTAATAGCGTTTTACCACTACCAGCGGCACCGGTTAAAATCACCAGGTCAATATCCGGGTCAAGTAAGGCATCCAACGCCATTCCTTGGTAGATGTTTTTTGGTGTGATGTCCCAAGCCTTACGGTGCATCATGCGTTCTCGGCTCAGGTCGAGTAGCGTTAATTTGTCTTCATTGATGGTTTCCACGCGGCCAGCAAAGTCGCTGTCTTCATCAATCACATATTGGTTAATAAAGGTTGGTTCAAAAGGTTCACGACTGAGCTTGTGATAGGTTTTTCCGCCCAGCGCATAACTTTCTACTTCCTCAATATCACTCCAGAAGTCCCCCTCACGCAGTTGAAAGCCTTTGGTGAGGTATTGAATGTCGTCAATCAGTTGATCGGTTCGGTAGTCTTCAACAAAACGTACGCCAGCGCCTTTGGCGCGCAGACGCATGTTAATGTCTTTCGTGATCAGTACCACTTCACGTGGTGCTCGTTTGTTTTGCAGATAAAGCACCGCATTGAGTATGCGGTTGTCACCGGCTTTGTCGGCGAAGGCTTTGACGGTTTCCTGCAGTTCAAAATCCGCCAAAATGGAAATGGTGCCTTGGTCGGGGCTGTCTTTAGAAACAGGAATACCTTCAGAAATTTCATCGGGCGTTGCTTCTTTAAACAAATCTTCCAAAGCGCGAATAGCCACGCGAGCGTCTCTTGCGACATCGCGTTTGCTGTCTTTGATTCGGTCGAGTTCTTCCAACACGGTCATGGGGATAACGACATCGTGTTCTTGGAAAGAGAAGATGGCAAAGGGTTCATGAAGAAGAATGTTGGTATCAAGTACAAACAGTTTCCGATCGGTATCGCCCATAGCGTCTCCTTGCCGTAATACGGCTCTGCATGCGAGTGGTTAGGTCGTTCTCAAATAGGTGTGAAGCGGCCTAACTCTGATTGCTTGCAATAGAGGTTGTCGGGCTGATGTCGGTTAGTGTGCAACCGAGTAGCAAGACAACTTACTGCAAACCCGTGTTGATCCTAATCGTGTACTAACGCGCTTAAATCATATGCAATGGTTTTAAACGCCCCTCACTAGAAGTATACGTAATATTTACGTTCTACAACTTAATAATTGGCATGAGTATTTTACAATTTGATTGCATTTATAGTTTGGGAAAAAAAGTTTCCGCTTGATGCGGTTTCGGCGTGACCTAAATCACAGCTTCAAGTAAGATTAGCGACCTTTTTCTGCGTATAGGCTACGTCCGATTTATCATGTTGAGCTGGCTTAAAAAATACTCAGCTCATACTGGAATGACGAATGCTACCGGCATAGCAGAAGCCAGAATCAGATCTAAACTATTATCCATGCCTACGGGCATGAGTAGACCAACAAGAAATACGAATCAAGAACTAATAACGAGGTAGTCAATTCATGACATTTGCTTTGGGGCAGCGCTGGATTAGCGATACGGAAAGCGATTTAGGTTTAGGTACCGTTGTAGCAATGGATGCTCGTACTGTGACATTGATGTTTGCAGCGTCAGAGGAAAACCGAGTTTACGCACGTAACGATGCACCTGTTACCCGAGTCACCTTTAATGTTGGGGATGTCATCGATTGCCAAGAAGGTTGGTCTCTAAAAGTAGAAGAAGTACTGGAAGATGAAGGTCTTTACACCTATTTCGGTACTCGTGAAGACACGCAAGAAACCGCTGTTGTTCTGCGTGAGATTTTCCTTAGCAACCAAATTCGTTTTAACAAACCTCAAGATAAGTTGTACGCCGGTCAAATCGACCGTATGGACAACTTTGTTCTGCGTTACCGTGCGCTAACCAACCAGTTTGAGCAGCATAAGAGCCCAATGCGTGGCCTATGTGGTATGCGTGCAGGTTTGATCCCTCATCAGCTTTACATCGCGCACGAAGTTGGCCGTCGTCACGCGCCACGCGTCTTGTTGGCGGATGAGGTAGGTTTGGGTAAAACCATCGAAGCGGGCATGATCATCCACCAGCAAGTTCTGTCTGGTCGTGCCGAACGCATTTTGATTGTGGTGCCTGAAACACTGCAGCATCAATGGTTGGTTGAGATGATGCGTCGTTTCAACCTGCATTTCTCTATCTTTGACGAAGAGCGTTGTATCGAAGCATTCGCGGATGCAGAAAACCCATTTGATACCCAGCAATACGTGCTGTGTTCTTTGGACTTCCTACGCAAGAGCCGCAAGCGTTTTGAACAAGCACTGGAAGGTGAGTGGGACCTACTGGTTGTCGATGAAGCGCATCACCTTGAGTGGAGCCAAGATAAACCGAGCCGTGAATACCAAGTAGTGGAAGGCTTGGCTGAACGCACTCCGGGCGTACTGCTACTGACGGCAACGCCAGAACAGCTTGGTCGTGAAAGCCACTTTGCTCGTCTGCGTTTGCTGGATCCTGACCGTTTCTACGATTATGAAGCGTTTGTCGAGGAAGAAGAGCAATACGCACCTGTAGCGGATGCGATTACTTCACTTTTCTCTGGTGAAAAACTGCCTGATGAAGCGAAAAACCAGATTACTGAATTGTTGTCTGAACAAGACGTAGAACCACTTTTCCGCATAATCGAGAGTGAGACTGACGAAGAAGCGAAAGCGTCAGCGCGCCAAGAGTTGATCGACAACTTGATGGATCGTCACGGTACGGGACGAGTTCTGTTCCGTAACACACGTGCGGCTATCAAAGGGTTCCCTGCGCGTAACGTGCACCTGATGCCAATGGATATTCCACCGCAATACACCACGTCAATGCGTGTTGCTGGGATGATCGGCGGTAAGATGAGTTCGGAAGCACGTGCAATGAAGAACCTTTACCCAGAAGAGATCTTCCAAGAATTTGAAGGCGATGATGCAAGCTGGTGGCAGTTTGACTCGCGCGTGAATTGGTTACTTGAAAAGGTAAAAGAGAAGCGCAGCGAGAAAATTCTGGTGATTGCCTCTCGTGCAAGTACGGCTCTGCAATTGGAGCAAGCGCTGCGTGAGCGTGAAGGCATTCGTGCGACCGTCTTCCATGAAGGTATGTCGATCCTTGAGCGTGACAAAGCAGCCGCTTACTTTGCGCAAGAAGAAGGTGGTGCACAGGTTCTTATCTGTAGTGAAATCGGCTCTGAAGGCCGTAACTTCCAGTTTGCCAACCAATTAGTCATGTTTGACTTGCCGTTCAACCCTGACTTGCTTGAGCAACGTATCGGTCGTTTGGACCGTATCGGTCAAAATCGCGACATCGACATTCATGTTCCTTACCTGAAAGGTACCTCGCAAGCGATCCTAGCGCGTTGGTTCGATGAAGGCCTGAACGCTTTTGCAGAAACTTGCCCAACAGGCCGTGCCGTTTACGATAAGTACTCTGATGATCTAATTGAAATCCTTGCTTCTGGTGACACCAGCACGCTAGATGAGATCATTGAAGCGTCAGCAAAAATGAATAAAGAGCTGAAATCCCAATTGGAGCAAGGCCGTGATCGCCTGTTAGAAATGCATTCAAATGGCGGGGAAAAAGCACAACAAATCGTTGAGAAAATTGAATCAACCGACGGCGATACCAATCTGGTCACCTTCGCACTTTCTCTTTTTGATACGATTGGCTTGAACCAAGACGATAAAGGTGAAAACGCACTGATTGTGACCCCATCTGAGCACATGATGGTACCAAGCTACCCAGGTCTGCCATACGAAGGAGCGACGATCACGTTTGATCGTGATACGGCTTTATCTCGTGAAGACATGCACTTTATCAGTTGGGAGCACCCAATGATCCAAGGTGGTATCGATCTTCTGATGAGTGAAGGGGTGGGCACGTCTGCGGTATCTCTTTTGAAAAACAAAGCGCTACCAGTCGGGACCATTCTTCTTGAGCTGATTTATGCGGTAGATGCGCAAGCGCCAAAACGCAGTGGTATCGCGCGCTTCTTACCGAAAACGCCAATCCGTTTGATGATGGACTCGCGTGGTAATGATTTGTCTGCTCAAGTGGAATTTGAAAGCTTTAACCGCCAGCTTAGCCCTGTAAACCGTCACTTAGGTAGCAAGTTGGTCACGTCGGTACAGAAAGACGTACACCGCTTAATTGAAGCGGGGGATAGTCTTATCGAAGCGAAGGTTGAGGAAGTACGCAAGCAAGCTCATCAAGATATGCAGCATAGCTTGAATGCAGAACTTGAGCGTTTGCAAGCACTGAAAGCGGTAAACCCAAATATTCGTGATGAAGAAATTGAAGCCATTGATGCACAAATTAAGGAGCTCACTGGTTACATCAACCAAGCTCAAGTGCAGCTCGATTCGCTACGTTTGATTGTGGTGAGCCACAACTAAGTAAGCATTTATTGTTCATTAAAAAAGGTCTTCAGTTGAAGACCTTTTTCTTTATTTGCGGTTTAGTTTCTTTATGCGGAATGCACTAATCACTCATAGCTAACTCATTTACATCAACCATTTCCACCAGATAAATACAGCCAAGAAGCCAAACAAGTAAATCAGGCCTGCAATCGACAACCACTTCAATTTAGGTCCAACAGCCAAAGGTTCAGGTAACTCGGTTTTGCTCACTAATGTGTAATTTAGCAGAGCAAAGAATGGCGTGGTCATAAAGGCGAGGATCATCGCAAAGTTCAGCATAGGCAATAACGCAGAAGCCCAGAAAACCACAATACCTAATGCAAGTAAGGCGACCACCAGCATGATCGCTGACGTGGCTTTAGGGTTAGTGTCTGGTTGTGAGCGCAGTAGACGTTGAGAGTCAGAAATAACGCGTGAGTAGCCATCAATAACGGTAATCGTGCTGCCAAAGATACAGAAAAACGCAATTACCGCGATCAAATAACGAGACCATTCGCCAATTGTTGCCGCATATAAGCCAACCAATTGGTGGGAGAAGCCAACGCCTGAGCTTTCAAGTGCAACGCCAGAGCCATAGAGCATCAAAGAACCTAACGATACAAAGATAATGGCAAGAAAAGCCGTGCCAATGTAACCGACATTAAAGTCAAATAGAGCAGAGCGATACGTTACTTCTTGCTGGCTTGATTGGCGTTTTAACCACGCAGAGGTCAAGCAGGAGATCTCTATCGGTGCTGGCATCCAGCCCATTGTTACGACGATAAAGCCAATTGCCGCAATCGACCAAGGTGACGGTGGCTCGAAGTTGGCCACTTGCTCAACAGGGTTACCAAAGGCGATAGAAACGGCAAGTAAAGTCGCGATGGTTAACACCGACATGATCACCTTAGATAGCGTATCGAGCGCTTTGTAATGGCCAGCAAATAATATGATCAGGCAGGTGACAATCACAATGATACTGAGTGATGCCATTGATAGTGAAAACGGAATGAAGTAGCCCAGCAAGCTAGCGCTAAACATCAACAAAGCGGCGGTATTGATTACGGCTGAGACCACGCTCAGAAATAGAAATAGCCATAGATAAGGCCGACCTAATTTCGCGTAGCCCTCAACCAAGGTGAGCCCTGTCCCCATGGTGTACTGTACGCCCGCTCGGAAAAAAGGGTATTTAAACAGGTTTACGAGCAGAATCAGCGCCGCCAGTTGCCAGCCATAAATCGCACCAGCTTTGGTTGATGCGACGAGGTGAGAGCCACCCACCGCAGCAGATGCCATTAATATGCCGGGGCCTAACGAACGAAAAAATAAGGAAAGTTTGGATTGGGGTTTATCTATAACGGCGGAGTCCATTGCTTATTGTCCTTTTTATTTTATGTACCTTTCTAAAGAGATACATACCGCAGTACATGACAAGCTGAGCGCTCGCCCTATACTGCGCAACGGTAATGTCTTTTAAATGCTGTGTTTTGATGTATTTATTTTAAGTATTCTTTGCGAATATCATGCTGTGTGCATCTAGCACTCTATTCAGTTATGCGTCTTGTTGTCAAACTAAATTTACAACGTGCTATTTTTAGTTTTTATGCTAAAGGATTGACTTTGTTTTATTGGTTTGAACTTTTCGTCATAACCCTGCATTTGGGTGCTATTTGGTTATATAATCGCGGCGTTTTTATTTTGTAGAGATCTCCCATGGCAATGCTTGAATATACCCCTCCCACCGACCCTTGGGTCGATATCGTTTTTGAGGATGACGACATTCTGGCAGTGAATAAGCCATCTGGGTTACTGTCTGTACCTGGTCGCCTTGCAGAGCATTACGACAGCATGTGGAGCCGCCTCAAGGAAGTGCATCCAGAAATCCAAGTTGTGCATCGCTTGGATATGTCTACATCAGGGTTGATGCTGCTGGCGAAAAACAAACCTGCGGAGCGAGCATTAAAAAAGCAGTTCCAATATCGTCTCACTCACAAGGTGTATTACGCACGTGTTTGGGGGCATGTTGAGCCGCAAGAAGGGAATATTGATCTTCCACTAATTTGTGATTGGCCAAATCGTCCGCGACAAAAAGTATGTTTCGACGACGGCAAACCATCTCAAACTTTATTCCAAGTGGTGAAGCGTGAAGTGCACCCTGATGGCACCCATACGACCGTTGTGCGACTACTGCCCATTACTGGTCGATCGCATCAGTTGCGCGTGCATTTGATGGCGATTGGTCATGCGATTGTGGGTGATGAGTTTTATGCAAGCGAAGAGGCGTATCAGTTTTCAGAACGTTTAGAGTTGCACGCTGCGGAGCTAAGTTTTTATCATCCAGCTACGGATCAGCTGAGCAGTATTTTTGTACCCTGTGACTTTTATCCTGAAGCCGAGGCGGCGATCTTTAACTATTTTTCGCCAGAACGTACATTGCCTGATTATAAAACGTTGCCACACCCTTAATGCCAACCGCAGTCAACAACGGTTCTTTCTAGTTCGCTATTTCGTTACTGTGGTTGATGTATCCTGTCTTTCAGCCGTGAACAAGGAGTTGTTATGTCTTTGCCGACCATCGTATTTTTGGACCGTGCGACCATCCCAGAACATATTGAGATCCCACGACCTAGCTTTCAGCACCACTGGCGTGAGTACGACTTAACCACGCCAGAGCAGGTAATAGAAAGGTTAGCAGATGCAGATATCGTGATTAGCAATAAAGTCCTGCTTGACCAAAATATATTAGAGCAACTACCACAATTGCGGATGATCGCGGTTGCCGCAACTGGTTTTAACAACGTCGATGTGGACTACTGTGCTAAGCATGATATTGCGGTTGCCAATGTACGTGGTTACGCGACGCGTTCGGTACCTGAGCACGTGATGGCGATGCTGTTTGCTTTACGCCGAAACTTATTTGGTTACCATCAAGATATTGCCGCTGGCGAATGGCAGCGTAATAAGCAGTTCTGCTTTTTTACGCACCCAATCGGGGATATAGGTGGTAGCACACTAGGTGTTATTGGCAGCGGCGCTTTAGGGCAAGCGACAGCACAGTTAGCTGATGCGCTAGGCATGCAGGTGATCTTTGCTGAGCGTAAAGGTGCATCAGAATGCCGACCTGGTTATGTGCCGTTTGAGGAAGTATTGAAACGCTCTGATGCGTTGACTTTGCACTGTCCGCTCAACAAGCATACTCAGAATTTGATTGGTCAAGCAGAATTACAGCAAATGAAGCCTAATGCCATTCTAATTAATACGGGGCGTGGAGGCTTGGTAAATGAGCAAGCGCTGGTGGATGCCCTAAAACAGGGAGAAATCGCTGCGGCTGGTTTTGATGTTTTTACACAAGAACCAGCTGATGAGAGCAATCCGCTGATTGCCAATATGGGTTTACCTAATTTGTTACTTACACCGCATGTTGCATGGGGCAGCGACTCATCGATTCAACGTTTAGTGGAAATCTTGATTGAGAACATTAACGCTTTCGATCGCGGAGAGCGTATTAATCGCTTGGTGTAACGCTGACATTTAAGTAAAAGATAAAAAAGCAGACATCATGTCTGCTTTTTTCGTTAATTGAATGCTCGTTGGAATCGAGCCGTCGAATTAAAACTCTTCTTCGTTGAGACCTTTTAGGATCTGGAAGATTTCGCGGTACGCTTTTGCTGGTTTCCCTGCTTTTTTCTCTTTGGCTGCTTGGCGAGCCAATTGGCGTAGACGCTGACGATCCGCTTCTGGGTACATTTCCATTACGTCATCAATGGCTTTGTCGCCTTCTTCCACCACGCGATCACGCAGAGCTTCAAGCTTGTGGAATACCGCCGTTAATTGAGAGTGCTTGTTACGAATCTTATCCAACGCCGCTTGGATTGGCTCTGGATCTTCATAACGCATCAACTTACCAATACGTTGTAATTGGCGACGACGCGCTTCGTTTTTAAAGCGTTGTGCGTCTGCAATTGCTTCTCGCAGGTCTTCGCTCAATGGAAACTTTTCGAGAACTGCAGGTTTGAGGCCGACAAGCTCCTCACCTAGCTTTTGCAGTTCTTCCATGTCTCGCTTCATCTCGGATTTGCTTACCCAGATGATCTCTTCTTCTGGTTCCCATGGCGCTTTTTGATTCTTACGTGCCATTTCAGTTGCCTGTGTTTTGATTAATATTATGACTATTTTAACAAGAATCGTGGGGAGAAAGCGAAATTCTTGTTATCCTATTGTTCATCAAAGACAAGATGTGAAAGACAATGGATATTAAACAGCAGGTTGCTGAGCAACGTACCGAGCTAGAGCAAGCCGTCGCAAGAGCCTTAAAGCTTGCATCGGCAAAATCTGACGCCGCCGAAGTCGCAATTACCAAAAGCACTGGTTTAAGTGTATCTACTCGCATGGGCGAGGTAGAAAATGTCGAGTTCAACAGCGATGGTGCGCTGGGCATTACCGTTTACCGAGGTCAACGTAAAGGCAGTGCTTCCACGTCTGATTTAAGTGAAGCTGCTATCGAGCAAACCGTTATTGCGGCGCTGGATATTGCGCATTACACATCTGAAGATCCATTTGCAGGGCCCGCAGCCAAAGAATACATGGTTCAAGAGATCCCTGAGCTTGATCTTTTCCATCCAGACGCCCCTGATCCCGATTATGCTGCCGATGTGGCGATCGCCGCTGAGAAAGAAGCGTTAAGTTATGACAGTGCAATCAAGCAAAGTGATGGCGCGAGTTATGATAGTCACTACGGTGTAAAAGTGTATGGTAACAGCCATGGCTTATTAGCAAGCTATGCGTCTAGCCGCCACAGTACCAGCTGTTGTGTGATTGGCGTTGGTCAAAATGGCGAAATGGAGCGTGATTACAGCTACACAGTGGCACGTCATCGCGATGACTTATGGACACCAGAAACAGTGGGTCGTAAGGCGGCAGAGAATACGATTAACCGCTTAGATGCGCAGCGCTTAAAGACAGGTAAATACCCAATCATGTTTGCCGCTGATGTTGCAACTGGCTTGATTGGTCACCTTGTTATGGCGATCAGCGGTGGTAACCTGTACCGTAAATCTTCTTTTCTACTTGATCACCTTGGTAAGCAAGTGCTTCCTGAGTGGTTCAATATCTCGGAGCGTCCACATGTATTACGTGGTTTGGCGTCAAGCCCCTTCGATAGCGAAGGCGTGTACACTCAAGATCGTGAGATCATCACTGACGGTGTGCTAGCGACTTACCTGTTAACCAGTTATGCTGCACGTAAAATGAAGATGGCGCCGACAGGTCACGCTGGTGGCATCCATAACTGGTACGTGAAATCGACTGGTCAAAACTTCGAACAAATGCTCAAAGAGCTCGGCACTGGTTTGTTAGTGACAGAAGTTATGGGGCAAGGCGTGAACGTGGTAACTGGTGATTACTCTCGCGGTGCTGCAGGCTTTTGGGTTGAGAACGGCGAAATCCAATACCCAGTATCGGAAATTACCATCGCTGGTAATCTAAAAGACATGTTCAATAAGATTGTTGCCGTAGGTAGCGACGTTGAAACGCGCTCGCAAATTCAAACGGGTTCAATCTTACTGGATGCGATGAAAGTTGCGGGTGAGTAAGCTTTCCTAATTCAGAATTAAAAAAGCCTGATGTGTTCATCAGGCTTTTTAGTTTTTGCAGTTAGGTAATCAGTATTGTGGCAAGCCCTAAGAATACTGATAAACCAATTACATCCGTTACGGTCGTTAACGCCATACCACCAGCTAAAGCTGGGTCGATGTTCATTTTCTTTAAGAGGATTGGAATCGTTACTCCGGCAACCCCAGCGACCAATAAGTTAGTCAGCATCGCGGCGGAAATGATTCCTCCTAGCATCCAGTTACCTTTCCAAGCGACAACAATGCCGCCAATAATCAGCGCCCACATGATGCCGTTGAGTAAACCGATCGAGGCTTCTTTCATCAACAGTTCTCGTTTGTTCGAGTCACCGATATGACCAAGAGCAAGACCACGAATCACTAGTGCGACGGTTTGGTTACCAGCGACACCACCCATGGAAGGAACAATCGTCATCAATACGGCAATGGCAGCCATTTGGTCTAGCGTGGCTTCAAACATGTTAGAAACAGAAGCGGCGGCGAGTGCGGCCAACACGTTGGCCCCAAGCCAGATACTGCGTTTGCGAGCTGATTTTACAACGGGGGCGAAGGTATCTTCGTCATCGTCCATACCTGCCATACTCATCATCGAGTGCTCGGCATCTTCACGGATAACGTCAACTACGTCATCGATAGTGATACGGCCAACGAGATGCTGATTCTCGTCTACGACAGGAGCAGAGACCCAGTTACGACGTTCGAACAGACTAGCAACATCTGAATCACTGGTATCGACAGTAATCGCTTCGTCAGCATCTTCCATGATGTCGACAATTTTGACATCAGGCTGGGTCGTGATCAGCAGAGTAATGGGTAGTTCACCAATCAGTTTGCTTTCTTCATCAATGACATAAAGTGCATCCGTTGCTTCTGGTAGTTCACCTTTCATACGCAGATAACGTAAAACCACGTCCACATCTACGTCACCACGAATCGTGATAACGTCGGTGTTCATCAGTCCACCTGCAGTGTCTTCTGGGTAGGACAGGGCGGTTTCGACACGCAGACGGTCAGAGGAGTCCATTTGCGACAGGACTTCGCGTGACAGGTTGTCTGGCAAGCTACGCAGTACATAAGCCACGTCATCGGTATCCATGCCTTCTGTCGCTTCTGCAAGCGCTTCTGGTGCCATTTTGGATACGAGACTATCTTTGACGTCTTCGTTCAGTTCGTCGAGGATTTCACCGTAGTCTTCAGGGTCGGTGAGTTGCCAGAGAACTTCACGGCTTTTGCGTGGAGAGGCTTCTAAAAGGTGAGCGATATCCTCAGGTTCCATGTCCTGTAACTGACGACGAACATGGACGAAGCGGCCATTTTCTAGCGCTTCTGTGACTTCTTGGAGGGCTTGGTGAGCTTGGTCGAATTCAATTTGCTCTGCCATTCATTCCTCCCAATTCCTGATATTTACAATGCGTTGAATAATAACTTAATTCTAGGCGCCTTTTAATAACAACTTATGATACTAAGCAAATTTATTTCTTGGAGCAGTGAGGGGAAGGAGAGTGAGAGGTAATAAAAAAGCGAGTAAATTACTCGCCTTCATCAAATTTATCTTCGATTAAGTGGCAAACGGCATCCAGTGCTTCTTCTGCTTGCTCACCCGCAGCGTGGATTGTGACGTACTGTCCTTGAGCAGACTCAAGCATTAATAAACCCATTACGCTGTCTGCTGTGGCGGTTTTGTCTTCTTCATTGTCGATAGTGATGACCGCTTCAAAGCTC
Organism: Vibrio sp. V43_P6S15P86; assembly: GCF_009904725.1. NCBI lineage: Bacteria > Pseudomonadati > Pseudomonadota > Gammaproteobacteria > Vibrionales > Vibrionaceae > Vibrio > Vibrio sp. V43_P6S15P86. The sequence continues at coordinate 16,281 of NZ_WXWT01000233.1, read as the reverse complement.
TGGGCCAGTTCGACCAGTTTGACGGCTGCGCGAGCATGTAAGCCAAGGCGATTTTGAATCAATACTTTACGACTTAACTCCACAGCTACTCCTTAGTGTTTTTCTCTAGTGAGGTATGGCGAATTTGCACTTGGTGTCCTTTATTGGCGAAGTACTCACCGATTTGCTGAGTTAAGTACACCGAACGGTGTTTACCACCGGTACAACCTATTGCAACGGTCAAATAGCTGCGGTTGTTTTTCTCGAGCAGAGGTAACCAATTCTCTATAAAGTTTTCAATTTGGTATTTCAAACTTAACACCGATTGGTGCTGCTCCAAAAATGCGGCGATAGAGGCATCCAAACCCGTAAGTGGGCGCAACGCTGGTTCCCAATGTGGGTTGGGCAAGAAGCGAACGTCGAATACGTAATCGGCATCGGAAGGCAGGCCATATTTGAAGCCAAAAGACTCAAATACCATAACAAGCCCTTTGCGATCTCTGCCTTCAACACGCATACGCACGGTTTCACTCAACTCATGCAAAGATTGTCCGCTGCTGTTCAGTACAAGATCGGCATGCGCTTTAAGTGGTGTTAAAATTTCTTTCTCACGCTCGATGGCTTGGTCAAGGGAGAGAGAGGTGCCACCTAAAGATAAAGGGTGGATTCGGCGTGTTTCGCTGTAGCGTTTGAGTAGCGTTTCCTTATTGGCGTCCAAGAAAAGCACGGTCACATCAAGCTCTGTTTTCAACTGCTCCAGTGTACCAGTCAGTTCTTTTAGCTTTTTAGGGATATTGCGAATATCAATGCTTACCGCAACATTCTGCTTGCTGTCAGCAACAGAGTGAACAAATGCGTCCAGCAAATTCACTGGGAGGTTATCAACACAGTAATAACCTAAGTCTTCCAGTACGCGCAGCGCAATACTCTTACCGGCACCTGAGTGCCCGCTAACCACGATTAGTCGCATGATGTCCGTCCTGCTTATTGGTGAATCATGATGTCGTAAAGTTCTTCATCACTCTGAGCATTGCGCAGTAGTTTCAATACTTGCTTATCGCTCAGACGTTCTGCCATAGAGGATAGAGTCTTGAGGTGCTCTTTGCACTGTTCTTCTGGTACAAGGAGCGCAAAAAGAAGGTCGACAGGTCGATTATCAATCGCATCGAATTCAATTGCTTCATCACATTGCAGCAAGACAGCAATAGCCTTGTCGCTCGATTGCATTCTAGCGTGTGGGATCGCAATACCGTTTCCGATACCAGTACTGCCCATTTTCTCTCTGTTGAGCATGCACTCGAACAGTTCGGTAGAATCTTGGCCCGTTTGATCAGCCACGATGCGGCTGATCATTTCAAGGGCGCGTTTTTTACTCGTGCAGTGGACCGCACTCTTGGTGCAGTCCAATGACAGTATTTCGCTCAGTTGCATGATTAATGACTGTTTAGTTTTTCTTTGTGCTTATTGAGTTGGCGAACCAATTTATCTACCAGCGAATCGATCGCGGCATACATATTTTCGTCATCAGCTGATGCGTGGATTTCGCCTTGATTTATATGAAGCGTAGCTTCCGCGATTTGAGTGATTTTTTCAACTTTTAGTACAACATGTACTTGATTGATATGGTCGAAGAACCTTTCGAGCTTCTGAAACTTAGAATTTACATAGTCTTGCATTGAATCGGTAAGATCAACGTGATGGCCTTGAATATTGATTTGCATAGACTTTCCTTTTCAGTTAGTGCCTTATAATAGGCGTTTACGCTGACTTGAAGGGGCAATTCCCAAGGATTCTCGATATTTGGCTATCGTACGTCTTGCGACCTGAATCCCTTGGTCAGCCAGAAGAGCAGCAATCTTGCTATCACTCAATGGCTTAGCAGTATTCTCTGCTGCGACCAGTTTTTTAATGAGTGCGCGAATTGCTGTTGACGAACATTCTCCGCCGTTGTCAGTACTAACATGGCTAGAGAAGAAGTACTTCAATTCAAAAATGCCACGTGGTGTATGCATGAATTTTTGTGTTGTTACACGAGAAATCGTGGATTCATGCATGTCCACCGCCAAGGCTACATCATTTAGTACCATTGGCTTCATGGCTTCCTCACCATACTCGAAGAAATCTTGTTGATGTTCAACAATACATCTTGCAACTTTGAGTAGCGTCTCGTTTCTACTCTCTAAGCTCTTAATTAACCATTTTGCCTCTTGCAAATTGCTGCGGATGTACTGGCTATCCGCGCTATTGCCTTTGCCCAATTGAGCATATTGTTGATTAACTTTTAATTTTGGAACGCTATCTGGGTTGATAGAAACAGTCCATTTGCCGTTGTCTTTAAAAACGGACACATCTGGAATTACGTACTCGGTATCATCCGGTGTGATACGGCTACCGGGACGAGGATCTAACTGCTGGATAAGTTTGAGGACTTCACGGAGATCGGCTTCTTTCAGCTTAGTCTCTTTGATGACGAGCTTGTAATCACGGTTCCCCAGGTGATCAATATGATCCGCAAGAATCATTTTGGCTTCAGCAAGCCATGGCGTGTCTTCTGGGAAAGTCGCCAGCTGTAGCAGTAGGCACTCTTGTAAGTTGCGTGATGCCACACCGAGCGGATCGAACTGCTGAATACGTTTACGAACGGCTTCTACTTCGTCTAACTCAATCTCTTCGTTATCGAAGCTCTCATGAATTTCTTCAGGAGATAGGGTTAGGTAACCGTAGTCGTCAACAGCGTCAATAATCGCTAATGCAATCGTACGATCGGTTTCACTGAATGGTGTCAGGTCAAGCTGCCACATTAGGTAGTCATGCAATGATTCCGTGGTTTCGCCTTGGTAGACGGGCATATCATCGTCAAGAGCTAAGCCAGTGCTACCGGTATTCGCGCTGTAGACGTCATCCCAAGTGGTATCGATTTCAAGTTCAGAGCTGATCTCTGACTTCTCAATTACGTCTGAACTGTCTGGAACGTCAATGTCTGCTGGTTCGTTAGCACTGTTGCTATCAGCAGCCTCGACCGCTGATTTATCTTCACCGTTTGCTAGAGGCTCATCTTGGCCTTCTTCAACTTCCAATAATGGGTTTGAATCCAAGGCTTCTTGGATTTCCTGTTGAAGATCGAGTGTCGACAGTTGCAGTAAGCGAATCGCTTGTTGCAACTGTGGCGTCATGGCTAACTGTTGACCTAGCTTGAGTTGTAATGAAGGTTTCATTCAGTGTTACTTACCTTGTAATGCTCAGAATCTTACCGTTCCTAATATAATCATAGACGGAATTGTTCGCCGAGATAAACTTGTTTCACCTGTTCATTATTGAGAACTTCTGCCGGAGTTCCCGATGCAATTAGGTGCCCTTGGCTTACGATATAGGCTTTTTCGCATACGTCCAGTGTTTCACGCACGTTATGGTCAGTGATTAACACTCCGAGGCCGCGATCGCGTAGATGCTCGATGATTTTCTTGATGTCATTAACCGATATTGGGTCAACACCTGCGAAAGGTTCATCCAACAAAATGAATTGAGGGTTGGCTGCTAAAGCGCGAGCGATTTCCACCCTGCGTCGCTCACCCCCTGATAGTGCCATACCAGCACTGGTTCTGATGTGCTGGATGTGGAATTCTTCCAACAAATCTTCCAGTTTATCTTGGCGCTCTTCCCTCGTCATTTCTTGACGAGTTTCAAGTACGGCCATGATGTTATCTTCTACTGAAAGCTTACGGAAAATCGACGCTTCTTGCGGAAGATAGCCAATGCCAAGTCGTGAACGGCTATGCATCGGCAAAATACTGATGTCATTGTCGTCAATGGTAATGGTGCCTTCATCGCGAGGTACTAAGCCGACAATCATGTAAAACGAGGTGGTTTTACCCGCACCGTTTGGACCGAGCAGCCCAACAATCTGACCAGATTCAACTTCTAAGCTAACATCAGTGACGACTTTGCGTTTTTTGTAGCTTTTCGCCAAGTTTTTCGCACTCAGTACTGCCATATTAGTTCTCTATCTGATTGGGTTGCAAAATGGTCGTAACGCGCTCTTCCTTAGAGCTATCTGCGACTAGCTTTTGTTTACCAATTTGGTAACGAATCGAAGAACCTTTGATGGTGTTGTTGTCTTGCGCCAGCTGCGCTTGACCTTTCATGGTCAGTTCGTCTGTAGAAATACGGTAATCCAACTCCGTAGCTTGACCACTAAGTGTTTTACCATCGTCCATCAGCTGAGAAAACTTCGCAGGTTTACCAAATGCTTGAATCTGTTTAATTGCTTCGGTTTTAGGATCGCGAGTTACCACGATTCTATCAGCATCGATATTGATGCTCCCTTGCTTAAGAGATACATCGCCTTCAAAAACAACCTGGTTACTCTTCATATCCACCTGTTGGGTGTCAGAGTTTATGTAAACCGGCTGTTGAGTATCCGACTTGAGTGCCAGCGCTTGAGGCGCCGCCAATACCAGTGCCAGTAGGCTAAGGTGTAACGGTTTCATATCGACCTTGAACTTCATCTGTCAGAGTCGCAGTATGCTGTTTTAAGTTGCCTTGCATTGCGCCTCCAGTAGTTTCAAATTGTGGTCCAACCAACATCACTTGTTGGTCAGCTTTAAAATCACGATTGGTTAGATTAATGACCAATTTGTCTGTTGCCATGGTATCAAAACTCGCACCAGGCAGAAGATTTTGCATTAAGACTTTGTCATATAAAGTCAAAACTTGGTCTTCATCTAACACTGCTCTTGTGGCAGTCACCTTCCATTCAATGACGCTACCTTCACGGTAAACCATCAAAGTCGGGTTATTAAAAATAGTATCTCCACTCTTAGCATAATGGTCTAAGTTAGTGGAGCGAATGATGTAACTGCGGACACCATCTTCACCGTAGGTGATGTTTTCTAATCCAGAACCACTGAACATGGGCAGTTCAGAATCTGGTGCTACTTGAATTGCGTCGTTGCCTTTAGGGGTTAGTAGGTAATAACCGCACCACGCTACAACGAAGATCAAGAGCAAATAAATAAGGCGAGTAAAACTCATATAATGAAGGCCTATCGTTTAGCTCAGTACTTCCCTGACCATTGCCTTTATTCGTCTAATAAATGATTTAAATGTTTGTGCTGATATTACATCACGCCAGCTTTTAGTAAATCGTGCATGTTCAGTGCACCCACAATTTTTTCGTCTTTACATAAAATCAGAGCGTTAATGTTTTTATTCTGCATCAAGTTCAAACCTTCAACCGCCAGCATATCAGGGTGTGCTGTGGTTGGGTTTGTCGTCATGACCTCGCCAATTGCCGTCGTATGAATATCGATACGCTTGTCTAAGGTACGACGTAAATCACCATCGGTGAATATACCAAGCATAGCATCGTGCTCATCGACGATGGCTGTCATGCCTAACCCCTTTTCTGAAATTTCAAGCAGGGCATCGCGAATTAATGCGTCAGGAGAAACTTTAGGTAACGCTTCTCCAAAGTGCATAATATCAGACAACTTAAGTAGCAGTTTTCTCCCCAGTGCACCACCTGGGTGAGATAGGGCAAAATCTTCGGCAGAAAAACCACGAGCTTGAAGCAGAGCTACGGCTAATGCATCTCCCATCACTAATGTGGCAGTCGTACTGCTAGTTGGCGCCAGGCCTAACGGACAAGCTTCTTGAGGTACCGTAATTTGCAGGTGCAAGTCAGACAGTTTTGCCATATTGGATTCTGGCTTGCCTGTCATGCTAATTATCTTGATGTTCAGGCGTTTTAATACCGGAAATAGAGACAGAATTTCGTTTGACTCACCAGAGTTAGAAATTGCGAGCACAATATCTCCAGGGCTGATCATGCCCAAGTCGCCATGTGCAGCTTCGCCAGGGTGAACGAAAAACGCAGAAGTCCCCGTGCTTGCCAGAGTCGCAGCAATCTTGTTACCAATGTGGCCTGACTTGCCAATACCCATAACGGCTACTTTGCCGCTGTTGGAAAGGATCAGTTCGCACGCTTTCTCAAATTGATCATCAAAGTAGGTATCCAGCTCTTGCAGAGCAGCAACTTCGATATCAAGAACTTGTTTAGCAGCAGCGCGAAAATCAAATTGATTGGACATATCAGTTCTCTACTTATTTATCGTGGTAATTAAGCGGCCATGTTTGCGAATAAGTACACTTGATAACCTAGGAAGCATGCAAACAAGATTGCACCTTCAATACGGTTAATACTGCGTGATTTACCCAAACACATCGCGACAAGTAACAGTGAAACGCCTAACATGACCCAGAAGTCACGTCCCATCGCGTACTCACTCAGTACCGATGGATTAATGATGCCAGGAATGCCCATTACGGCCAGAATATTAAACACATTCGAGCCAATAATGTTACCGACGGCCATGTCGTCTTCACCTTTTAAAACACCAGCAAGCGATGCTGCGAGCTCAGGTAGACTAGTACCGATGGCAATGATAGTCAGACCGATGACAAGATCGCTCATGCCAAAATACTTTGCAATAATCACCGCGTTATCCACTAGCATGCTTGCTGCCAAAGGAAGCAGTATCAGGCCAATAACCACCCACATGATCGCTTTAGGGTTGCTGACGCCTTCTGGGATCTCTGACTCTTGGTCATCAAGAAAAACATCACCTGATTTTTGTTCTTTGCGGCTGATCTGCAACATAGCAAATAAAAATGCCCCAAAGAGTACAAACAATAAGACACCTTCATAAAAACCGAGATGGCTATTCCAAAGCAGAATACCGGCGAGTACTGTTACAGCAATCATTAATGGCAGTTCCCGGCGGATGACCGCGGAGCTAATCGACAGAGGCTTGATGAGTGCTGTAATACCTAGGATTAACGCGATGTTCGCGATGTTTGAGCCTAAAACGTTACCCACTGCAGTATCGGTTTTTCCGTCCCAGGCTGCGGTTGCAGAAACCATCATCTCTGGCGCAGAAGAGCCCATCGCAAGGATTGTCATGCCGATGACAAGAGGTGAAATACCGACGTTGCGGGCTATCGCTGCAGAACCAAAAACAAGTTTATCTGCACTCCATACGAGCAAAACAAGACCGACTATAAGCAACGCTACGGCTCGAGCATGAGAATTCCTAAGTATTAAATAAGTAAAATGAATAACCGCTAATTTTGACCTTTTGCGGCCTAAAATGGAAGATAAACGACGAATAAATTAAAGGTTAGTAACGAAAATGTATGCAAATGTCGTTCATTTAAATCAGCAATTCTTGTCTAGGATTTAAACACTTTGCGCTGATTTGATCGTAATCCACAAAAAATTGCAGGTATATACTCGACTTTATTTAATTGAACAGTGCTTTAAATTCAAAGCCAATGTGCTTATGATTGCAGCCTAATAAATGTACCGACGTTACTTTATTAAACGTGAAATTCAACTCCGTTGTGTGTCTGGTTGATGATGCCGTGAGTTGCAACGCTCCGACAGTAGAAGAGATGATATGTCGAACAACGATTTAGTCACCGTGAACAACCTCACTTTTTCACGGGGAGAGCGCAAGATCTTTGATGGTATTGATCTGCATGTTCCTGAGGGCAAAGTGACGGCCATTATGGGACCATCGGGAATAGGTAAAACTACACTGCTGCGTTTAATTGGTGGTCAGTTGTATCCCGAGCAAGGAGAGATCTGGTTTGATGGCGACAATATTCCCTCTCTCTCGCGTAAAAAACTCTACCATGCTCGAAAGAAAATGAGCATGTTGTTTCAATCAGGAGCTTTATTCACTGATTTGAATGTCTTTGATAACGTCGCCTTCCCATTGCGAGAGCATACGAATTTATCTGAAGAGCTGATTCGTACCATGGTGTTGCTTAAGCTTGAAGCCGTCGGTCTACGCGGCGCGGCACAATTGATGCCGAGCGAGCTATCGGGTGGCATGGCAAGACGCGCTGCATTGGCGCGTGCGATCGCCCTGGATCCTGATTTAATCATGTACGATGAACCATTTGTCGGACAAGACCCAATCACCATGGGTGTCTTGGTTGAGCTCATTAGTAATCTAAATCAAGCGTTAGGTTTAACTTCGATAGTCGTTTCTCACGACGTGCCTGAAGTGATGAGTATTGCCGATTGGGTTTATCTGATGGCCGATGGCAAAATTATCGCTTTTGGCACACCAGAAGAGCTTAATCAGAATCCTGACCCTCGCGTTCAGCAGTTCTTACAAGGTGATGCAGATGGTCCTGTGCCGTTTCGCTTCCCTTCTCAAAGTATCGAAAAGGACTTATTTGATGGTCGATAACTTTATGCATTTTGTCGCCTCACTAGGTAGACGAACGCTCTCCATCTGCGGAGCATTTGGTCGTGCGACTTTCATGCTGATTGGGGCACTGTTTACTAAGCCACAACCGCTCAAAAGCTTTCCTCTGCTCGTTAAACAACTTTATTCCGTAGGCGTCCAGTCTCTGGCGATTATCGTCGTATCTGGGTTGTTCATTGGTATGGTCTTGAGCCTACAAGGCTATGTTGTGCTGGTGGATTACGGCGCAGAGGGCAGTTTGGGGCAAATGGTGGCGCTCTCATTGCTACGTGAATTAGGGCCCGTTGTCACTGCACTTCTGTTTGCTGGTCGTGCAGGCTCTGCGTTAACTGCAGAAATAGGCTTGATGAAAGCGACGGAGCAACTTTCTAGCCTTGAAATGATGGCGGTAGATCCTTTGAAAAGAGTGATCGCGCCACGTTTTTGGGCTGGTGCTATTTCAATGCCATTACTGGCTATGATTTTCATGGCGGTGGGTATTTGGGGCGCCCAGCTTGTTGGTGTTGACTGGAAAGGTGTTGACCATGGCAGTTTTTGGTCAGCGATGCAGTCCTCAGTTGAACTAGGACAGGATATTGGTAACAGTATGATCAAGTGCTTTGCGTTTGCAATTACGGTTACTTGGGTCGCTCTATTTAACGGTTATGATGCTATTCCAACTTCGGAAGGGATCAGCCGAGCAACTACGCGCACTGTTGTGCATTCTTCTTTAGCAGTACTAGGACTAGACTTTGTACTGACCGCATTGATGTTTGGGAATTAATCATGCAACAAACACGTAAAACTGAATTATGGGTTGGCAGCTTTGTATTAGCGGGAATTTGCGCGATTCTTGTGATGATTTTTCAAGTTGCTGACGTAAAAAGCATTGGCTCTGGTGATACTTACACCCTCAAAGCCGAGTTCGATAATATTGGCAGTTTAAAAGTTCGTTCGCCCGTAAAAGTGGGGGGCGTTGTGATTGGTCGAGTAAGTAGTATTTCGCTTAACCCAGACAACTTATTGCCAGTTGTAACACTATCTATCAATAGCAAATACAATCAGTTCCCAGAGACGTCGAGCGTACAAATTTTGACATCTGGCCTGATTGGTGAGCAATACATTGGTTTAGTACCTGGCTTCGTTTTTGATGATGAAGTCATGCTGGTGGATGGTGATACCATCGAAGACACCAAATCGGCGCTTGTGCTTGAAGACTTAATTGGCCAAGTACTATACAGCGTAGGTGGTTCAGACGACTCAAGTAAGGAATAACTATGTTAGCGAGATTACTACTTTCAGTTTGTGCTGTGTTTAGCGTTTTTGGAGCAACAGCAGCAGAGGTGGATAAAACTGAACCTTATAAGATGATGAAGCAGGTAGCTGAAGTCACGTTCGAAAGATTGAAAGCCGAACAGCCGAAAATCAAACAAGATCCAAATTTACTTAAAGTGATCGTTGAAGAAGAGCTAATGCCTTACGTCAACTACCGCTATGCAGGGTTAAAACTTCTTGGTCCAAACTTAAAAGGTGCTAAGCGTGAAGATGTACTTGAGTTTATCGATGCATTTCGTGCGTACCTGATTGCGTCTTATGCACAAGTGTTGACGCAATACTCTGACCAAAAAATTGAGTTTGGTCCTGAGCCTAGCATTGATGACTCTAAGCGTATTACAAGCATTAAAGTTGATATCATCGATACTCCGCGTCCAAACATCAAACTTGAGTTCAAATTGCGTAAAGACAACAAATCTGGTGAGTGGGAAGCGTTCGATATGATTGCGGAAGGCATCAGTTTACTCTCTAGCAAACAGTCAGAATGGAATAGCAAAATTCGTCAAGAAGGCATTTTATCTGTCGCGAAAGATCTAGAAAAATTAGCTGCGGAGCCGGTTCGCTTTGAGGCGAAGAAATAATGGCCCAGACTCCCGCTCAGTGGCAATTAGATCAAAACATTCTTAAGCTAACAGGGGCACTTGATAGAGATACAGTACCCTCATTGTGGGCGTATGCTCAGCAATGGCAACCAGCTCAAGCTGAGCTGGAATGCTCGTTAAAAGAGATAGAGCGCGTCGACTCTGCAGGAATGGTGATGTTAATCCACTTATTAGAGCATGCAAAAAAGCAAAACTGTCATATAATGCTCAGTTTCGTGCCGGCGCAACTGCGCACTTTGTTTCAACTGAGCAATGTTGAATCTTTAGTGGCCAAACACATACAGAATTATCAGGGGTAAATTGTGGATAGCGCAAAAGTACAACAGTTATTAGAAGAAGCACTAAACCTTCAAGAAGTGCATGTAAAAGGTGAAGGTAGCCACTATGAGGTGGTTGCTGTTGATGCTTGTTTCGATGGAATGAGCCGCGTTAAGAAGCAGCAGTTAATTTATGGTCCTCTGATGGAATACATCCAGCGTAACGACATTCACGCATTATCAATTAAAGCGTTCACACCAGAAGAGTGGGCTCGTGATAAGAAACTGATGTCGCTTTAAGGTTTATTGATGGAAAAGTTTCGAGTTATTGGGTCAGATAAACCACTCGTTGGTGAAGTGACCATTTCCGGTGCAAAAAACGCAGCACTGCCGATTTTATTTGCGTCTATCTTGGCGGAAGAGCCTGTAGAAGTGGCAAACGTGCCACACCTTCGTGATATCGATACAACCATGGAACTGCTTAAGCGTTTAGGCGCGAAAGTAAGCCGTAATGGTTCTGTTCACGTCGATCCAAGTAGCATTACTGAATACTGCGCACCGTATGATTTGGTGAAAACCATGCGTGCTTCTATTTGGGCTTTGGGTCCGCTCGTAGCGCGATTTGGTCAAGGTCAGGTTTCTCTACCTGGCGGTTGTGCTATCGGTGCTCGTCCTGTTGATCTGCATATTTCTGGCCTAGAGCAGCTTGGCGCAACGATTACGCTTGAAGATGGTTACGTTAAAGCTGAGGTTGATGGTCGTCTAAAAGGTGCGCACATCGTGATGGATAAAGTCAGCGTAGGCGCGACGATCACCATCATGTGTGCTGCAGCACTTGCTGAAGGCACTACAACGTTAGACAACGCGGCGCGTGAACCTGAAATTGTAGACACAGCGGATTTCCTAAATAAGCTTGGTGCAAAAATTTCTGGTGCAGGTACAGATACGATCACAATTGAAGGTGTTGAGCGCCTAGGTGGTTGTAAGCACAACGTGGTCGCCGACCGTATTGAGACGGGAACATTCCTTGTCGCTGCCGCGGTATCTGGCGGTAAAGTGGTATGTCGTAACACTAACGCTCATTTGCTTGAAGCGGTTTTAGCCAAGCTAGAAGAAGCTGGCGCGCTTGTCGAAACGGGTGAAGATTGGATTTCAGTTGATATGACTGATCGCGAGCTGAAAGCAGTGAGTGTACGTACAGCGCCGCATCCAGGCTTCCCGACCGATATGCAAGCGCAATTTACGCTACTGAACATGATGGCGAAAGGCGGCGGCGTGATCACTGAGACTATCTTTGAAAACCGCTTTATGCACGTACCAGAATTGATGCGTATGGGCGCGAAAGCCGAGATTGAAGGCAACACCGTTATCTGTGGTGATGTTGAGTCATTAAGTGGTGCGCAAGTCATGGCAACCGACCTACGAGCTTCGGCTAGTTTGGTAATTGCGGGCTGTATTGCTAAAGGCGAAACCATCGTTGATCGTATTTACCATATCGACCGCGGTTACGACAAAATCGAAAATAAACTGGCTGCACTTGGCGCAAATATTGAGCGAGTGAGCGAGGCAAGTTAAACTGCACCGCAGGTAACTTGGATATCAAGAGAGCCGAAACCTGAGTTTCGGCTTTTTTATATCACTCTCATGACCATAGTTATCCTTTATGGAAAGAGAGAAATTAATAGCTGTATCTGGCAAAAGCCGGTTCCTGGAGAACAAGAATGATTGCACTGTTACGTGTATTTGCTGTCGCTATCTTTGCGATTGTTATGTTTATTGGTGGTTGTGGTTACTGCCTATTAAGCCCCCGAAACCCTAAGCACGTTTTCACTTTTGGCCGCTTGTTTGCCAAGATGTCTCGTGTATTTGGGATTAAGTTAGAGCTGCGTATCCCTGAAGATGCGTATTCACGCGGCCAACATGTTTACATTGCTAACCACCAGAACAACTGGGACATGTTTACTGTTTCTGCTGCTGTGACCCCGAAAGTTGTGACAGTAGGTAAAAAGAGCTTGGCTTGGATGCCACTGTTTGGTCAGCTTTACTGGCTTACGGGTAACATCCTGATTGACAGAGCGAATCGCTCGAAAGCAAAAGGTACTATCGATCAGGTAGTGAGCAGCATGAAAGAAAGTGATGTTTCGGTGTGGATGTTCCCTGAAGGCACGCGTTCTCGTGGGCGTGGTTTGCTGCCATTCAAAACAGGTGCTTTTCATGCGGCAATTGGAGCAGGCGTACCAATCATTCCTATCGTATGTAGCTCGACGAATAAAATTAAGCTGAACCGTTGGAACAATGGTCATGTGATTGTTGAAATGCTACCTCCAATCAGTACAGAAGGCTATGGTAAAGAGGGCATTCGCGAGCTAGCGAATATCTGTCGTGAACAGATGAAAGAGAAGCTTGAATCGTTAGATGAAGAAGTCAAACAGCGTAATGCTGCTTAAGTTTTACTGCGATATCATCACGAAAAGACAATAAAAAACGGGTAGCCTGAGCTACCCGTTTTTTTATGTTTGTCAGCAAGTGCAATTATTTGCGAACTGCAATTGCTTCAATTTCGATGCCAACATCTTTTGGTAGGCGAGCCACTTCTACACAAGAGCGTGCAGGGTAGTTTGCTACGCCGTGCTCATCAAAGAACTTGCCGTAAACTTCGTTCACCGTGCCAAAGTCGTTTAGGTCTTTAACAAAAACCGTTAGCTTCACGATATCTGACACTTTAAGGCCTGAAGATTCAACCACAGCCTTTACGTTTTCTAGAGACTGACGAGCTTGCTCTGCGATATCAGCAGACACTTCACCTGTCGCTGGGTTTACTGGGATTTGGCCTGAAGTAAGAACCATGTTACCTAGATCTACGCCTTGAACGTAAGGACCGATTGCTGCTGGTGCAGATTCAGTGTGAAGTACTTTCGTCATTTGATTTTTCCATCAGTTGTAGGGAATAAAGATTCTCAGTTTGCCTCTAAACCCGTGGTAGGTAAAGAGTAAAATACCCCGACATTGCGGGGTATTTTAAACGTATCACGCCTAGTCGTACGGTGTGTTTATCGTTCGGTTACGATCTCACGTGAGAAGACTTTCTCGCAGTACTTACACTTTAAGCGGATTTCTTGTTTCTTTTCGAATACGCTAAAGCTGCTTTCTACTGGCTCATTGTGAGAAATACAGTTTGAATTTGGGCATTCGAAGACATCATTGATGCGCTCTGGAAGCTCTAACGCGAGCTTTTTCACCACTTCATAGTTTTCGATTTGGTTCACGGTCGCGTGAGGAGCATACAGCGCCAACTTGCTCGCTTGCTCTTCATTAATAAACACATTTTCTATTTTCAGTAGATCTTTATGACCGAGTGCCGATGATGGCAAGTTCAGACCAATCGTAACGCGCTGTGATGAATTGTGCATATCGAACAGTCTTAATACTTTAATGCCGATTTGCGCAGGGATGTGGTCGATGACCGTGCCATTTTTGATTGCTTCTACCTGCAATTGAGTTTCTTTAGCCATGGGTTTTCTCCTCGATTACAGTGTTTCGTTTAGAACAAGCGCCAACAGTGCTTGGCGAGCGTATACGCCATTTTGAGCTTGCTGGAAGAAGTAAGCATGAGGCGTTTTATCAACATCGGTTGTGATTTCATCCACACGTGGTAGTGGGTGGAGTACTTTTAGATTTTCGCGCGCCCCTTCGAGTAATGCAGCTGTCAAAATATACGCCGATTTAATGTGCGCGTACTCCGATTCGTCAAAACGTTCTTTCTGTACGCGCGTCATGTACAGAATATCCAGTTCAGGAATCACACTCTCCATGTCCGTGTGCAGGCTATATTGAATGCCAGCTTCGTCTAGCTCTTCGCAGATGTAATCTGGCATTGCCAATGCTTCTGGTGCAACAAAGAAGAAGCGGATGTTGTTAAACTTTGCTAAGGCTTGAGTCAATGAGTGCACTGTGCGGCCATATTTTAGGTCACCGACGAATGCGACGTTCAGGTTGTCTAGACGTCCTTGTGTTTCCGCGATGGTGTATAGGTCGAGTAGCGTTTGAGTTGGGTGTTGGTTTGCACCGTCGCCCGCGTTGATCACTGGCACGCCATTTGAAAATTCAGAGGCCAAGCGAGCGGCGCCTTCTTGTGGATGACGCATCACAAAGGCATCGACGTAAGAAGAGATGACTTGTACTGAATCTGCGAGTGTTTCGCCTTTTTTCGCCAGAGAGGTATTACCATCATTATCAAAGCCAATCACGTCACCACCAATGCGTTGAATCGCTGTTTCAAACGATAAACGTGTACGTGTTGATGGTTCAAAGAAACAACTGGCAACGACTTTGTTTTTAATCAGTTCTGGTCGAGGTGCTTTTTTAAGGCTACCTGCTGTTTCTACGATAAGTTCCAGTTCTTCGCGTGAAAGCTCTGGAATAGAGATGATGTGCTTCTGGTAAAGCGAGTTCGCCATGATCTTCTTCCCTATAACATTGATGACTACATCCAAATTGCCTAAAGGAATTTTGGACATAAAAAAACCTCCCCAAATGGGGAGGTTTTAAAATTCAATAGAATTAACGAAAATAACACCACGTAAGCGTAGTCGCTTAGCTAGAGCAAATCGCGTTTTCATGTCGGCAATTAGCTTGGTCATTTCTTAATCCTCAGACAAATTGCCGAGCATTATACGCTTAACTTTCGTGAGCGCAAGCGATTACATCATGGTTTTTAGCGGCTGTTTTGGCTTGCTAGTTTAGCTTCCTAATGTTGCTACCATCACGGCTTTGATAGTGTGCATACGGTTTTCAGCTTCGTCGAATACGATGGAGTATTCTGACTCAAATACCTCTTCTGTTACTTCAAGGCCTTTCATGCCGTATTTTTCAGCGACTTCTTTGCCGACGGTGGTCTCATCATTGTGGAAAGCCGGAAGACAGTGCATGAATTTCACATGTGGATTACCCGTTTGCTTAATCACGTCCATATTGATTTGATATGGTGTCATTAAAGCCACACGTTCATCCCATGCCTCAGCGGATTCACCCATAGATACCCAAACATCGGTGTAAAGGAAGTCACAACCCTTCACGCCTTCCTCCACGCTTTCAGTTAATGTGATTTTTGCACCAGTTTGCTGCGCGATAGTTTGGCAAGTTGCCACCAAATCTTCTTCAGGCCAGAACGCTTTTGGCGCGACAAGGCGAATATCCATGCCCATTTTAGCGGCACCCACCATGAGCGAGTTGCCCATATTGTTGCGTGCATCGCCTAGGTAAGCGAAGGTCATTTCATGCAGCTGCTTACCGCGTCCGTGCTCTTGCATGGTAAGGAAATCGGCAAGGATTTGGGTTGGGTGGAACTCATCAGTCAAACCATTCCACACTGGAACACCAGCATAAGTGCCAAGCTCTTCAACAATGGATTGGCCAAAGCCGCGATATTCGATGCCGTCATACATGCGACCTAAGACGCGTGCGGTGTCTTTCATTGATTCTTTATGGCCAATCTGAGAACCAGAAGGGCCGATGTAAGAGACTTGAGCGCCTTGATCAAAAGCTGCGACTTCAAACGCACATCGGGTACGAGTCGAAGATTTCTCAAAGATGAGTGCAATGTTTTTACCTTGAAGTGTCTTCTGCTCTGTTCCTGCATATTTTGCTTTTTTTAGCTCTGCAGACAGTTCGAGCAAGAACTGGATTTCTTTGGTTGAGAAATCCAATAGCTTCAAAAAGTTGCGGTTACGTAAATTGAAAGCCATAGCTCGTCCCTTAGTACGTGTGATTGAATTAATAGAATGCATTAAAACATATAAATGCTTTATTTGTGAATAATTATTTTTATGTAAAACTAAAAAAGGTTGATGC
>NZ_WXWT01000329.1:0-25121 GCF_009904725.1 Vibrio sp. V43_P6S15P86 | reverse complement strand
TAAATTTTAGCCAATTAGGTATTTATTTGTTAAATAACAAAAACTTAATAAAAACATAAAAAACTATAAAACACGTAAAAATGCATTCTTTGAGGACGTATTTAGCAAATTGATAGGACAGGTGGTTAACACAAGCATGCATTTAGCTCAGTTATTGGTTGGGATAAGAACAACATATGACGACTATATCTCTGATTGAATTTTGCACTTATCAGTCAAATTATCAGCAAATACACACTGAATAGAAATGAGAGAGGAAGAATAAAAATGCAGCCTTACAAACAGAAAGGCTGCAACAAAATCGTGTCAAAAATGGAAGGAACTATGTACTTAGAACAACGTACTTAAATGTTCGACACGTAACTTGGAAAATCAACCTGCTCCCACAGCTGTCTCGATAACTCTGCTTTTGAATCCCATGCACCTTGCAATACCCAATGAACAATAGCCTGAGCAACATCTGGGTATTTCACACTTTCGGCTTGTTGCTCCTTTAGCCACTGGCGTACTGCGGAAATGTCTAAGCTCTCCATCGACATCGCAAGCCCTAAGTCTTCTAAGGTCGCAACATTGCTCTGCTGCTCGAATTGACCCGCGAGTGGCTTTAGTAACAATTTTTTCCCCAAAGACAAGGCTTCTGAAGGAAGCTCAAACCCACCATTAGCAATGACACCACTACAGCGATGCAAATGATGCTGAAAGTTGCTGTGGCATAAAGGGCGTAATTCTATGTTTTCCACTTGCTCACATTCGATCACATCGGGGTGATAACAGATGAACGCTTGCTGGTTAAAATGGAACAGCAAATCCGAGATGTCTTCAATGGATTCGAACGGTAGGTAAATCAAAACAAAATCGTCATTTTCCGCTTGGCTATCGACGGTATGCACTATCGGTGGTAGCAAAGGTTGATCAAAATGATGCCAATGCAAACCAAGGTGGTGTTGAGAAGGCGCAAAGTATTCAATGACGGATTTGTCTAACCAACTCGCTCCCTTTAACGGCACTGGATAACGGAAAGCATTTTGGTGACTGATACCAATCGACGGCTTATTTTGTTGTTTTGCCGCCCATGCCGTAACAGGCTCGAAATCATTGAGCACGAGATCATAGGACGACAAATCAAGCTGTTTAACTTCTTTGCAAAATTGCACCAAATTGTTACTCAATGCTGTTTTCGCATAGTTCACTGAACCTTTTTCAGTGATAAAGGTGAAGCCTCGGCGAGTCTGATAATCACCAAACGCTTCCATTGAAAAGTACTTTTCAGGCGCTCGTCCAGAAAACAAAAAATCGACCTCAACATCGTGCTCTTTAAACGCATGACTCATCGCCCTCGCACGCGCAATATGTCCGTTTCCTGTACCTTGAACACCGTATAAGATTTTCATCAATTAGCCTCCCAGCATCGCAATCGCTAATCCACCACAAAGACTGCCAAGCAGTGCACCAATGATGACATCGGTAAAAAAGTGCACACCCAATAAGATTCGCGCGGTTCCGATTAAACTTGCCCAAAAGAATGCAGCAACGCCTAGGCTCGGATAGAAATGGTCAATCAGCGTCGCCATGACAAACGCAGCGGCAGTGTGTCCTGAAGGAAGACTGTAGCGATCAGAGGGGGTAATAAAAGCAGGAAGGAGTGCACTGAGTTCTTCAGGGCGACGACGCTTAAAACTATTTTTCAGCGTCCAATAAATTGGTAGCTCGATAGCAAAAGCAAGTAAACCCGCCAGTAAAAACCAGACTCCTTGCTCCTTATCTAAATACCAAGCTAATAAACCCAACACCAAGTAAAGATGACCGTCACCACTGTGGGAGACTCCTTTGCTGATATTGGCGACTTGTTGATTAAAACGGTGCTTAAGACAAACACTAGAGAGCGCTAAATCAAACTTAGCAATGGTTGCAATTGGCTGTGTAATTGTCTCTATGGTTCGCATGTGACCTTTCCTTACTTTGACAACGCCTTTGTGTGAAAAGTAGGAGGTTTAGGTGACAACAGCATGACGGGAGTTTGGACAATTAATGACAAAGGCCAAATTAAGGTGTGCCCAACAATTTATCTATTGGGCATAACCATAAAAATAGAACATTAAGAAGGGTTTGATGGTTGCGGTTGAGGGGTGTCTATATACCAGACTTTTCTCTTCTTGCGGCAGGCGCGCAAAGAGCCCGTCGTCATGTCGCCATCTTTTGTAAGCTCATAGCTCAGTGAGCGGCAAGTATAGTTTCCCGACAGTTCATGCTCTATACTCGTTTGCTCCGTTTTACTCGAGTTAGGCTCTAGTAAAGGGTTAGGCTGTGTAGATAAAATGTCACGATTTATCACATTGCTGCGCGCATAATCCTTATGGACATAACCTTTTATCACTCCTGTCTGTTCAACGAGAAACCAAGGTTGATCCACCACTTTTGCCAACACATTAAAAACTTCCCCTTTCGATAACACGCCAAGCTTTTCTCCTTCTAGGCTCGGCTTGGATCGCAGGTTTAATGTGGTCTTAGAGCGATAGGAGACATCCATAAACTCAACGGGGTTTGAGGTATCCACACCGTCAGCTGTTGGTCGGAAGACTTCCGCTTGTTGTTTCTCACTAGGTTGCACTCGGATCTTCCACCACGAATAGGTTTCCGGATCTTTGCCTTTAAATTTATCTCGACTGTCCGACTCAAGAGCAACGAGCATTTGATTCAAAAACGACTCACGTCCCTCGTAGCTCAAGAATCGATCCATTTGATCATTAATCACCATGACACTCTGAGAGTGATCATTAATAGCAACAGGGGAAATCTCGGCCATATAGGTTTGAGATTGAAACAGCTGACAACCCGATAAGCTGACCAGAGTAAATACTGCGGCTGAACGTCCAAATTGTTTTGCTAACCTCATTATTCCTTAACCCTTCTTTTTACCTAGTGCAACTGCACTACTATAAATGGTCATTCAAAACTTTTGCCAAACAATTCGGGCCTTTGTGTGACAAGTCGCAATCCCAATGTTTGTTTTGGTAATGAAACGTCGCAAACTTGATGACAACTTGCCTCTTCTAGCACGTTTCTATCGCACCATGCAGTTTCACTTAGCGCATCATTTTTCTCGAGTAAATGAAAAGACTCATCCGATATGAATAAAAAATCGACTTTAGGGTTGACGCGCTTCATGGAGTGCGGTACTAATTTGTTAACTTAATTATGTGGAAAGCTTAACAACTATGTCAGCTCATTTTTCTATTCTGCTTAGCCTCCTCCTGATCGTGACCAGTTCGCGCGGGTAGGCTGTGGAAGAAAAATAACCACACCAATTTCTAAGAACCCGCATGAGAATGCGGGTTTTTTTATATCTAAATACTGGAAGTAAACGATTAACTTGCACGAAAGTGCAGAAATCAGGAAGGAAGCAAACATGAACGATCAGGTCATTATATTCGACACCACATTGCGTGATGGCGAGCAAGCGTTGTCAGCAAGCTTGACGGTTAAAGAAAAACTGCAAATTGCCTATGCGCTGGAAAGACTCGGCGTTGATGTTATCGAAGCTGGCTTCCCAATCTCTTCACCTGGTGATTTCGAGTCGGTACAAACCATTGCAAAAAACATAAAAAACAGTCGAGTTTGTGCCCTTTCGCGTGCCGTTGCGAAAGACATTGATGCTGCCGCTGAAGCATTAAAAGTGGCTGACCAATTCCGTATCCACACGTTTTTAGCCACTTCCACCATTCACGTAGAAGACAAACTACGCCGCAGCTACGACGATGTACTAGAAATGGCAGTCAACGCCGTTAAACATGCACGTAACTACACTGATGATGTCGAGTTTTCTTGTGAAGATGCTGGTCGTACTCCAATCGACAACCTATGTCGCATGGTAGAAGCCGCCATCAATGCAGGTGCGAGTACAATCAACATTCCAGATACCGTTGGCTACACCGTACCAAGTGAGTTTGGTGGGATTATTGAAACTCTATTTAACCGCGTTCCGAACATTGATAAAGCGATCATCTCCGTTCACTGTCACGACGATTTGGGGATGTCAGTTGCCAACTCTATTGCCGCCGTTCAAGCTGGCGCACGTCAGATAGAAGGCACGATCAATGGCATTGGAGAGCGAGCGGGTAACTGTTCACTTGAAGAGATCGCAATGATCATCAAGACTCGTCAAGAGTTTTTGGGCGTTCACACTGGCATTAAGCATGATGAAATTCACCGCACCAGTAAGTTGGTTAGCCAGCTATGCAATATGCCTATTCAAAGCAACAAAGCAATTGTGGGTGCAAATGCGTTTAGCCACTCTTCAGGCATCCACCAAGATGGCATGTTGAAGAATAAGAATACCTACGAAATCATGACCCCTGAGTCTATTGGCCTAAAAAACCAAGCTCTGAACCTAACCAGCCGCAGCGGTCGCGCTGCCGTGAAGAGCCATATGGACACCATGGGTTACAACGAAGACGAGTACAACCTAGACGCACTGTATGCGGATTTCTTGAAACTTGCTGACCGCAAAGGCCAAGTGTTCGATTACGACCTAGAAGCCCTAATGCACTTCTCGAACTTGCGTGAAGAAGATGACTTCTACAAATTGAGCTACCTAAGCGTGCAGTCTGGCAGCGTAATGGCTACCACCAGCATCAAAATGCAATGCGGTGATGAAGAAATGTGTGAAGCAGCGGTCGGTAATGGCCCAGTTGATGCGCTATACCAATGTATCTACCGCGTGACAGGCTACGACATCGTTCTGGATAAATTCGACCTAACCGCGAAAGGTGAAGGTGAAGATGGTTTGGGTCAAGCAGACATCATTGCCAACTACAAAGGTCGCAAATACCACGGTACGGGTGTTTCCACCGACATCGTTGAGGCTTCCGGCCAAGCATTATTGCACGTTATTAACAGCATTCATCGTGCAGATAAAATCGAAGAAATGAAGCAGAAAAAGATTGCGACTGTGTAATAACAACCGGGCTACACGGCTCAGGAAAGAACACGCTCGTTGAAATAATTAAGCTCAAAATTAGAAAACTTAAAGGATTAACATGACAGACAAATCGTACAAAATTGCCGTCCTACCCGGTGACGGCATTGGCCCGGAAGTAATGGCGCAGGCACATAAAGTATTGGATGCAATCGAAAAGAAACATGGTATTGCGTTTGAGCGTGACGAGCATGATGTAGGTGGTATCGCGATCGACAATCACGGTTGTCCACTTCCAGAGAGCACAATAAAAGCATGTGAAGAGTCTGATGCAGTCCTATTCGGCTCGGTTGGCGGCCCTAAGTGGGAGCACTTACCACCAAACGACCAACCTGAACGCGGTGCCCTACTTCCACTACGCAAACACTTCCAACTGTTCTGTAACTTACGTCCAGCGCAAATTCACTCAGGTCTTGAAGCTTTCTCACCGCTACGTGCAGACATCTCGGGTCGCGGCTTTGACATCGTGGTAGTCCGTGAACTGACGGGTGGTATCTACTTCGGCCAACCGAAAGGTCGTGAAGGTGAAGGCGCAACAGAAAAAGCATTTGATACTGAGGTGTACCACCGCTTTGAGATCGAACGTATTGCAAAAATCGCTTTTGAGTCTGCTCGTCTACGTCGCAAGAAAGTGTGCTCTATCGACAAAGCGAACGTTCTACAAAGCTCTATCTTATGGCGTGAAGTAGTCGAAGAAATCGCAAAAGACTACCCAGATGTCGAGTTGTCACACATGTACATTGATAACGCGACTATGCAGCTTATCAAAGACCCTGCTCAGTTCGACGTAATGCTGTGTTCAAACATCTTCGGCGACATCATTTCTGATGAATGCGCGATGATCACAGGCTCTATGGGTATGTTGCCATCAGCAAGTCTAAACGAAAGCAAATTCGGTCTGTACGAGCCAGCAGGCGGCAGTGCACCAGATATCGCAGGTAAGAACATCGCTAACCCTGTGGCACAAATCCTATCTGCTGCACTGATGCTGCGTTATAGCCTAGGTGAGGAAACAGCGGCACAAGACATCGAAACGGCAGTTTCAAAAGCACTATCAGCGGGTGAGCTAACGGGTGACCTTGCTGGTGACAACCCTGCACTTTCGACGTCTGAGATGGGCGATAAGATCGCTGAGTACATCTTAAACTCTTAATACAAAACAGATTCATAATAAATACTAAATCCTCTATCCACCAATGACTTACCTCTAAGTCATTGGTGCTAAAACAAAGCAACAAGGATAACGAGGAAAGGAAGCAAACAATGGGCAAAACATTATACGAAAAAGTCTACGACGCACACGTTGCCGTCGCAGCAGAAGGGGAAAACCCAATCTTGTACATCGACCGTCACTTGGTACATGAAGTGACGTCTCCGCAAGCATTTGACGGCTTGCGTGAAAAAGGTCGTAAAGTGCGTCAGGTCAGCAAAACTTTTGCCACCATGGACCACAACGTTTCGACAACCACCAAAGACATCAACGCATCGGGTGAGATGGCTCGTATCCAGATGGAAACGCTATCGAAAAACTGTGAAGAGTTTGGCGTTACGCTTTACGACATCAACCACAAATACCAAGGTATTGTGCATGTTATGGGCCCAGAGCTTGGTATTACCCTACCGGGCATGACCATTGTTTGTGGTGACTCACACACTGCTACACACGGTGCATTCGGCTCGCTAGCTTTTGGTATTGGTACATCTGAAGTTGAGCACGTATTAGCGACTCAAACGCTAAAACAAGCGCGCGCTAAAACGATGAAGATCGAAGTGAAAGGCAAAGTAGCTCCGGGCATTACTGCGAAAGACATTGTGCTAGCAATCATCGGTGAAACCACAGCAGCAGGCGGTACCGGTTACGTAGTTGAATTCTGTGGTGAAGCGATCACTGACCTTTCAATGGAAGGTCGTATGACCGTATGTAATATGGCGATTGAGTTAGGTGCAAAAGCCGGTTTGATTGCACCAGATGAAACCACATTCGAATACATTAAAGGCCGTAAATTCTCCCCTCAAGGTGCGGACTTTGATGCAGCAGTAGAATACTGGAAGACGTTAAAAACTGACGATGATGCTCAGTTTGATGCCGTAGTAACGCTGAACGGTGCAGACATCAAACCACAAGTCACTTGGGGCACAAACCCAGGTCAAGTAATCGCGGTAGACCAGCCGATCCCAGCACCAGAGAGCTTTGCGGACCCAGTAGAAAAAGCCTCGGCAGAAAAAGCATTGGCTTACATGGGTCTAGAAGCGGGCAAGTCATTGTCTGATTACAACGTCGATAAAGTCTTCGTTGGTTCTTGTACTAACTCACGTATCGAAGACATGCGCGCAGCCGCTGAAGTAGCGAAAGGTCGCAAAGTCGCGCCTCACGTTCAAGCGCTGATCGTTCCTGGCTCTGAGCAAGTAAAAGCGCAAGCAGAAGCGGAAGGCTTGGACGTTATCTTTAAAGAAGCGGGCTTTGAGTGGCGCCTACCAGGTTGCTCGATGTGTCTAGCAATGAACAATGACCGTTTGGGCCCACATGAACGTTGTGCGTCTACTTCAAACCGTAACTTTGAAGGCCGCCAAGGTCGTGATGGCCGTACCCACCTAGTGAGCCCTGCGATGGCAGCGGCAGCAGCAATTGCTGGTCACTTTGTAGATATTCGTGAACTAGACTAAGGAGCAAACCAATGTCAGGCTTTAAACAACACACAGGCTTAGTTGTTCCTCTAGATGCAGCGAACGTTGATACTGATGCCATCATTCCAAAGCAGTTCCTACAAAAGGTCTCCCGCCTAGGGTTTGGTAAGCACCTATTCCATGACTGGCGCTTCCTAGACGATGCTGGCGAACAGCCAAATCCAGAGTTCGTGATGAACGCACCTCGCTACCAAGGCGCGTCTATCTTGCTGGCTCGTGAAAACTTCGGCTGTGGCTCATCTCGTGAGCACGCACCGTGGGCACTAGCGGATTACGGCATCAAAGCGATGATCGCACCAAGCTTTGCCGATATTTTTTACGGCAACTCGATCAACAACCAAATGGTGCCAGTTCGTTTGACTGAACAAGAAGTGGATGAAATCTTCCAGTTTGTTGAGGCAAATGAAGGTGCAGAAGTCGAGGTCGACCTAGAAGCGAATGTCGTTCGTGCCAACGGCAAAGAATATGGTTTTGAAATCGATTCGTTCCGTCGTCATTGCTTGCTAAACGGTTTGGACAACATTGGCCTAACCCTTCAACACGAAGATAAGATTGCTGAGTACGAAGCGAATATTCCAAGCTTCTTGCGTTAAGACGCGTTAGTAAATACACAAATCAAGGGCTGGCAATTGTCGGCCCTTGATTTGTTTTGGGTGACTGATCTCATATCGCTTTGCTTACAGAATACCGAACGCCTCTGTTGAAATTCGTCATCCTGAACAGCGACGAAGGAGCGTGATTCAGGATCGACTACCAGAGCGCACTGTACAGATTCATACTGTCTTTACTCAAGAGTTTGTGGGTATTAGATTCCTGATATCGCTTATGCTCCTCGGAATGACAGCGAATAAAGGCCACTGATTACTGAAAGAAAACAAGCACTAAACTGGTCTACACTATCAACAATATCTCATTCAAAGGTATCTCTATGAAGCGTCTGTTATTGCTGTTGTGTGCTCTGGTTTCTTTCTCGACATTGTCCGCGCCTAAATCCGACTTATGGCCATATTGGAAACAATCGAATCAAGCCAACCAAACCCAAATTTCTCATCAAGAATGGCAACAACTGCTCGATACTTATTTAGTTGAACAAGGCGAGAATACCTTGTTTCGTTATAGCCAAGTCTCCTCTGTCGATAAAACTAAGCTGAAACAATACATCCAGCGTTTGGCAAAACTAGACCCTCTACAATACAACCAAGCAGAGCAATATGCCTATTGGGTAAACCTTTACAACGCCATCACGGTAGATCTTATTTTGGATAACTATCCAGTCGAATCAATCACCAAGCTAGGTGGTTTATTTAGCTTTGGTCCTTGGGGAGACGATGTGGTCGTGGTCAATGGGAAGGATCTAACTTTAAACGATATTGAACATCGAATTTTGCGTCCAATTTGGAATGACCCAAGAACGCATTACGCGGTTAACTGTGCCAGCCTAGGATGCCCTAATCTGCAATCTCAAGCATTCACTGCTGACAACACGCAAGCTCTACTGGATAGTGCCGCCAAAACATTTATCAACAGCAGCAAAGGCGTATCTATCCAAGGTAACACGGCACAGCTGTCTTCTATTTATGATTGGTTTGCAACGGACTTTGGTGGAGAAAAACAAATCTTCAAACACATCGCAAAGTACGCACCGCAATACAAAAACTTCTCTGGCAAAGTGAAATACGAATACGATTGGGACTTGAATCAAGCCAACTAAACTGGGGGATGTGAGGTCAATTAGCATTAGGGACATAATAGGCCAAAAGCTAAAGACACCGGCAACTCAAAGACTAAGACATGAAAAAAAAGGGCACTGAGTGCCCTTTTTTACATCCAAATGTTTGATAGAAAACGTCCGACTACTTAAAGCCTTTAACCTTCTTAATAAGATCGTAAGCGTTTTGAATCTCTTGAGATTTCTCTTTCGCGACGTTCATCATCTCTGGTGGTAAGCCTTTAGCCATCAATTTGTCCGGGTGATGCTCGTTCATCAGTTTACGATAAGCACGCTTAACGGTTTTACTGTCTGCATCTGAAGACACATCCAGAATTTTGTACGCGTCGGCCAACTGATCCGCTTGTGAAGCTTGTTGCCAGCTACCACCTGAAGATTGGCCTTGATGCTGACCATGAAAACCGCCCTGGCTTTGGAAACGAAATGCGGCTTCTTGCATTTGCAAACGACGCTCTAATTGCTCAGAAGAGAAACCCAAACCACGTGCAATCTTGTGTAGTACATTTCGTTCACTCGGGTGGATCGAGCCATCTGCAAAGGCCGCCGAGATTTGCAGCTCTAAGAAAAATTGCAACAAGTCAAAGCGACCAGCTGTCGAAATTTTCACACGAACAAGAACATCTTCTAACGGAAAGTCGCTGTCTTTACCTTCACGAAACGCGTCTTGCGCTGCGCGACGCTGTTCGCCATGCAAATTCATGCGGTCCATCATGGCTGAAGCCAGTTGGATTTCCTCTTTGGTGACTTGGCCTTTCGCTTTTGCCACATGTCCCATTACCGCAAACGCCGCTTTAAAAAACTCTTCTTGGCGCTGAGCTTGACTTGGCCCTTTTCCAAAGCCGCCAGTAGAGAACCCGGCTTGACTCAAGCGACGTGCTTTATCGAATTGATGGCCAATAAATAAGCCAAAGAGTAAACCTAGCGGCCCGCCAAGTAACAAGCCAAAAAAGGCACCCAGAATTTTGCCAAAAATATGCATTATGTGTTCTCTATCAATGAATTTTTATCGACGACGGCGGTCTTATAGTGCCGGATGCAACGATTTCCTTTATGATAATGGAATTAGTTTTATTTCGGCTAGGCCATTTCGCCTGCTTATCTTTGCAGCTATTTTGTCGTCATTATGCCACAGTGAATCAATACGCTGGGATAAATGCGACTATAGTTGATTCATTTGGCTATTACGCTAGGGTACAACAAGCCCTATAGCCATCGAGTAGTAGTGACACAGGAAAGTTCAATTCAATGCAACATTTCTCCCGCACATTTTTAGCGGCCTCTATCAGCACCGCCTTGTTTGTACCCACCACTCAAGCTGAAGCGAATATCCATGATAGTGTGCAGGAAATGCCCGCCACAGATCAATGTTTGGTCGATACAAGTGGCGAGGAGGACGCTCTTAATACCCCAGTAGTGGTAGAAGCTGACACCCTGCAAGCCATCAATGGTGACAAAGCTCAGTACTCAGGTAATGTACAAGTCACCCAAGGCCAGAAGAAAATTACCGCAGATAGCGTAACGCTGCACCAACAAGACAACGTCGTGGTTGCCGAAGGCAACGTGACTTTCAATGACGGCCAAGTCAAAGCTCGATCTGATCGTGTTACTAACGACATTAATCAAGATACGTTTTCACTTGAGAACACCGATTATCAGTTCCTTTGCCAACAAGGCCGAGGCACTGCAGCCTATATCGCCCGCACAGGTCAGTCGGTTTATGAACTCGAAGACGGCTCTATCACATCGTGCCCTCAAGGCGATAATTCATGGCGATTGGTTGCGTCAGGCATCGATGTTGACCAAGATGAAGAGACAGCGACGCTGCACCACCCTCGATTTGAAGTGTTAGATGTGCCTGTTTTCTATGTGCCGTATCTAACCATGCCAATTGGAGATACGCGTAAAACGGGTTTCCTCTTCCCTTCTTTATCGTACGGTTCTAGTGATGGTATGGAAGTCGAGGTGCCATTCTATTGGAACATCGCGCCTCAATATGACATGACACTCACCACGCTCTATATGCAGCAACGTGGTACAAAACTCGATACTGATTTCCGCTACCTAACAGATGGTTGGGGAAGTGGAGAAATCAAAGGCGAATACCTCAATAGTGATCGCAAATATCAAGACGAGTCTCGTTGGGGCTACCAAGTTAAACACGACGGTATCATCAATAAACAGTGGATAGTCAAAGTCGATTACTCAAAAGTGAGTGATATTGATTACTTCCTCGATCTCGACTCCGACATTGGTAACCGTGAAGATGGTCAACTGGTTCAAGAAGGACAAGTACAATATCGTTCTGACTTCTGGGATGCCTCGTTAACCGTTCGTGACTTCCAAATCTTATTGAAAGAAGAGAACCGCCCTTATCGCCTGCTTCCTCAGTTAGACTTGAACTACTACACGCCGTTGTGGGGAGACTACCTTAACTTTGACGTGAAGAGCCAAGTGAGCCGCTTCGATACCAGCGATGCTGCGCGACCAAATGCGACCCGTGTTCACATTGAACCAGGGCTTACATTACCACTCTCAAACTCATGGGCAACGTGGACAACAGAAGCGCGTGTGCTCTCTACGTATTACTCTCAAGACTTAACGGGTTTGACTGATGTAAACTTGCAAAACCAGTTGGATGATGAAGTTTCTCGTGTTATTCCTGAGTTCCGTACGCATGCGCAACTTTACTTAGAGCGAGATACAAGCTGGATCAAGGGCTACACCCAAACACTGGAGCCTCAGCTGCAGTACTTGTACGTACCTGAAGAAGATCAAACCAACATCTACAACTACGATACCACCTTGCTACAAACCGACTACTACGGGCTATTCCGCAGTCGTAAGTACAGTGGCATTGATAAAATCGCCTCTGCGAACCAGTTAAGCTACGGTGCAAGTACGCGCTTCTTTGATGATGACTATAAAGAGCGTCTTAACGTTTCATTTGGTCAGATTTACTACTTCGATAAAAAGACCAAACTGAGCAACAGCCAAAATCTTCCGGATGAGACCACCAACTACTCATCATGGGCGATTGAAGCTGATTTCAACTACAACGATTACTTGTTCTATCACGGTGGGATTCAATACGATATCGATTTGAGCTCCATGCAGTTGGCGAACAGCACCTTAGAGTACCAATTTAACGGTGGCTTTATTCAGGGTAACTATCGTTACGTCACGCGTGAATACATCGAAGATACTATAACTCTCAAAAATGTAGACTTAATTACTCGAGATGGAATTTCCCAAGCAGGTATTGTAACGGGCTATGAGTTCAACCCGAACTGGTCTGCAAGTGGGCAATACTATTACGACTTGAACGAAAACAACTCTCTAGAATGGCTAGCAAGCCTGCGTTACCAGTCTGACTGTTGGTACATTGGCGTCACTTACTCAAACCAATTGCTTGGTTGGGAAGACCAAGCTATCGGCAGCACTGGCGCATCACCTGAATACGAAAATAACTTTAGCGTTAACTTCGGTATTCAAGGCTTTGCGACCAATCAGCGTGAAGATACTGCAGTCAAAGAACTGGACGGTTCTGACAACGCGATTAAGTACGGCCGCCCATTCTATCTGAACAATTAATCGAAATAGGCGTCTTAAATGAATAAGACGCCTATTCAAAAAATACTGACGGAATTTTAAATGAAAATTTGGAAATCAATCTTATTCACAACCCTACTCTCTTGCGGAGCGGTTGCAGCACCAGTAGAGATCGATAAGGTTGCGGTCATCGTGAACGACGGTGTAATTCTACAAAGCGACATCGAAACAGCGATGAAAACGCTGCAAGCCAACGCACGTCAAAGCGGAAAGAGCTTACCTTCTGCTAGCGTGTTAAAAGAACAAGTTGTTGAAAAGCTGATTATTGACACGTTGCAAGGCCAAGAAGCAGACCGTATCGGTGTTCGTATTGACGATAACCGCTTAAACCAAGCGATTGCGGAGATCGCACGTAATAATGAACAATCTGTAGAACAACTCGCCGCTTCTGTAGAAAGTGAAGGCTTGAGTTACCCAGAATTCCGCGAACAAATTCGTAAGGAAATCGCCGCTTCAGAAGCCCGTAATGCACTGGTTCGTCGCCGTATTAATATCCTTCCAGCAGAAGTCGACAGCCTTGCTGAGCAACTATCACAAGAAACCAATGCGACCGTTCAATACAAAATTGGACACATTCAACTGCGCTTCTCTGACGACAAAGAAAAGTCTGCTGTAGAAGCAGAAGCAAAAGCGCTGGCGAAAAAGCTTAACGAAGGTGCAGACTTTACGGAGATGGCCTACACCTACTCAAAAGGTCCTAAAGCTTTACAAGGTGGCGACTGGGGTTGGATGCGTAAAGAAGAGATGCCAACCATCTTTGCCGATCAGATCAAAATGCAAAACAAAGGCAGCATCATTGGTCCATTTCGCAGTGGTGTCGGTTTCCACATTCTAAAAATTGAGGATGTAAAAGGCCTAGAAACGGTTGCGGTAACGGAAGTAAATGCGCGTCATATTTTGATTAAACCAACCGTGATTCTGAGTGATGAAGGGGCGAAGAAGCAACTGAATGAGTTTGCAAGCCGCATCAAAGCTGGCGAAGCCACTTTCGCTCAATTGGCAACGCAGTACAGCCAAGACCCAGGCTCGGCAGCACAAGACGGTGAGTTAGGTTATCAAACGCCAGATCTGTACGTGCCAGAATTTAAACACCAAGTAGAAACTCTGCCTGTTGGCTCAATCAGCGAACCGTTCAAAACAGTTCACGGCTGGCATATCGTTGAAGTGTTGGATCGTCGCCAAGTTGACCGCACTGACTCAGCGATGAAGAATAAGGCTTACCGTATTCTATTTAACCGTAAATTTAATGAAGAAGCGGGCGCATGGATGCAAGAGCTACGCGCAAGTGCGTTTGTTGAAATCGTGGATGACAACAATGACAACTAATACAATTCGTAGAATTGTCGTAACCGCAGGGGAACCTGCGGGTATCGGCCCAGACTTAGTGCTTGCCTTATCGAAGGAAGATTGGGCACACCAAATTGTCGTCTGCGCTGATAAAAATATGCTGATGGACAGAGCCAAGCAGCTTGGCATTGAAGTCCAACTGTCTGATTACAATCCAGAAGAAACGCCTAAAGCACAAAAAGCAGGCACGCTTATCGTTGATCATATCCAAATATCGGAACCTGCGGTCGCAGGCGAGCTCAACGAAGCGAATGGTCACTATGTACTAAAAACGCTAGAAAGAGCCGCTTTAGGCTGTATGAATGATGAATTTGATGCTATTGTCACCGGCCCTGTTCATAAGGGGGTGATTAATCGCGCAGGTGTTGCATTCAGTGGTCATACTGAGTTTTTCGCCGAGAAGTCACAAACGCCGCTAGTCGTCATGATGCTAGCAACGGAAGGACTACGCGTGGCGCTAGTCACAACACATATTCCTTTAGCGTATGTGTCCAAAGCGGTCACCGAAGAGCGATTAGAAAAAATCATCGATATTCTTCATAAAGACCTTGTAGAAAAGTTTGCTATCGCACAACCAAACATCTACGTTTGCGGGCTTAACCCTCATGCTGGCGAAGATGGCTGCTTAGGTCGTGAAGAGATCGAAACCATCACTCCGACACTGGAAAAAATTCGACAAGAAAAAGGTATCAACCTGATCGGCCCTCTGCCGGCTGATACCATTTTCAATGAAAAATATTTAAATGATGCTGATGCTGTTTTAGGCATGTACCATGATCAAGTGTTGCCAGTATTAAAATACAAAGGCTTTGGTCGTTCAGTAAACATTACTCTTGGTCTACCTTTTATTAGAACATCGGTGGATCACGGTACTGCATTAGATCTGGCAGGGACAGGTCAAGCGGATACAGGGAGTTTCCGAACAGCGCTCACGCATGCGATAGATTTGGTAGAGAAGAAACAATGAGAAATGATGTCCATTTAGGACACAAAGCGCGTAAACGTTTTGGTCAAAACTTCCTGAACGATCCATACATTATTGATGGAATCGTATCAGCGATTAACCCAAAACCAGGTCAAAACCTGGTTGAAATCGGTCCTGGTCTCGGTGCAATCACTGAGCCGGTAGGTCGTGAAGTGGATAAGTTCACAGTTATCGAATTAGACCGCGATCTGGCAGAACGCCTACGTACTCACCCTGAACTGGCGGATAAGTTGACCATCCATGAGGGTGACGCTATGCGTTTTGACTTCACTCAATTAGTGAAGCCAAACAACAAGCTACGCATTTTCGGTAACTTGCCGTACAACATCTCTACACCATTGATGTTCCACCTTTTTGAATTCCATAAAGACATTCAAGACATGCA
The DNA here is from genome assembly GCF_009904725.1 of Vibrio sp. V43_P6S15P86. NCBI lineage: Bacteria > Pseudomonadati > Pseudomonadota > Gammaproteobacteria > Vibrionales > Vibrionaceae > Vibrio > Vibrio sp. V43_P6S15P86. The sequence goes on along the minus strand of NZ_WXWT01000329.1, from coordinate 9,406 downwards.
CTTTATGCTGCAAAAAGAAGTGGTAAACCGCTTAGCCGCCGGCCCTGGCAGCAAAGCTTACGGCCGTTTAACGGTAATGGCTCAGTACTACTGTAAAGTGGTACCAGTACTGGAAGTGCCGCCAACGGCATTCGTTCCACCACCGAAAGTGGACTCTGCCGTTGTTCGTTTAGTGCCATATGAAGAGCTACCATGCCCTGCGAAAGATCTGCGTTTGCTGGATCGCGTTTGTCGTGAAGGCTTTAACCAACGTCGTAAAACAGTTCGTAACTGCTACAAATCGTTGTTAAGCACAGAAGTACTAGAAGAGCTAGGTGTTAATCCAAGCATGCGTCCAGAGAACCTGACGCTAGAACAATTCGTCGCAATGGCGAACTGGCTTGCGGATAACCCGCAGCACTAAGAACTCAAACGATAAGCCAAACCCTTGCCGGTTTGGCTTATTATTATTGGGATATTACGTTTCTGAGGAGTGCACATGGACGTCATTCAACCTTGCATCAAAATTCAAGTTCACACCAAATACATCGAAGAACAGTCCAATCCTGAGCTACAACGCTACGTTTTCGCCTATATCATCACCATCAAAAACCTTAGCCAACAAACCGTGCAGTTAGTGAGCCGTCGCTGGTTAATCACAGACTCGAATGGCAAACAAATGACGGTTGAAGGTGATGGTGTGGTGGGTCAACAACCTTTTATTCCAAGCAATGATGAATACACGTACAGTAGCGGAACCGCGTTAGAAACCCCTGTCGGCGTTATGCAAGGGCACTACAAAATGCTGGATGAAAAAGGACAGGAGTTCATCACCGAAATTGAACCCTTTCGTCTTGCTGTTCCAAATGTTTTAAATTAGTAAATTGGAGATTCAGTGGCTACCTATATTGTTGGTGATATTCAAGGCTGTTTTGATGAATTGCAGCGACTACTAGAACAAGTCTCTTTCTCTGCGAAAAAAGACCAACTTTGGCTCGCTGGTGATTTGGTCGCCAGAGGGCCTAAATCACTAGAAACGTTACGCTTTGTGAAGTCGCTTGGCAAAAGCGCAACCGTTGTGCTTGGTAATCACGACCTTCACCTGCTCGCCGTTGCTCACGGGATAAAAAAGGTCAAAGACAAAGATAAAACCGCACCTATTTTCACTGCACCCGATAAAGAAGATCTATTGGCATGGCTAGCTCAGCAACCTCTTATGGCCGAGCATGACGAGTTCGTGATGTGTCACGCTGGGATATCACCGCAGTGGAATCTAAAAACCGCAAGAAAATGTGCCCGCGAAGTTGAACGCATCATCCAAAGTGAAGAGCTGCCTTGGCTCTTAAAAAACATGTACAGTAATCAACCTGATTCCTGGGATGACTCTCTACAGGGTTTGGACCGATACCGTTATATTATCAATGCTTTTACGCGGATGCGCTTTTGTTTCCCCGATGGTCGTTTGGATATGGATTGTAAACTACCACCACAACAAGTTTCCGGTAACGAACTTATTCCATGGTTTGATGTACCTCAGCGCGTTCACCTCAATAAAACGGTGTTATTTGGTCACTGGGCTGCACTACAAGGCCATGTAAACGAAGAGATCATCGGTCTGGATACTGGCTGTGTTTGGGGCGGAAGCCTAACCATGATCCGTTGGGACGATAAGAAAATCTTTACTCAGGATGCGTTAAGTTAAACATGGAATAATAGTCGATAATCCATCGTAGGGAGAATGCCTGTCACCTAACATCTCCTGTAGAGTCATTCCAGCGAGCCTTAGCGAGACTAGGAATCTAATATCCGCACGCTGCGGGTAGATAGAGATACCTTTGACAACAAAGTACTCGTATAGAAGATCCTGAATCACGCCCCTCCGTCGCTTTCAGGATGATGGCAGGCCGAGATGGCCGCTCGGTGTTATACGAACGGCATTACCGTATTAAATACGCTGTTTTAATCTCGAATTACTTTTCTAACACAGTAAAGCGCATGTTGTAGGCGTTCTTCTCATCGGCTTGATACGTTTCTGAGTAAGTTTCCTTAAACTCGTCTCCCCAATCTGGGAACTGAGTATCACCATCAATCGCGGCTTCAATGTGTGTTACATATAGTTTATTGGCCATCGGTAGGCAAGCTGCGTAAATCGCACCACCACCAATGATCATCACTTCTTCCACGTCACCAGCAACTTCTAAAGCTTGCTCAATCGATGTTACGGTAGTAACGCCTTCGACCTTTAGTGTCTCATCACGGCTGATAACAATATTCAAGCGACCAGGTAAAGGGCGACCAATAGACTCATAGGTTTTGCGTCCCATCACAACCGGTTTTCCCATGGTACAACGCTTAAACCAAGCGAAATCGGCGGGAAGATGCCAAGGCATTTGATTGTCTTTGCCAATGATGCGACTGTCGGCCATCGCGGCAATCATACTAATGATCATGTTAGGTCCTTATACAATAGGTCTGCGGCGATAGAATAACAGCCCTGGAACAGCAAGACCAACAGCTAAACCTGCAATAATAAACATGGCCTTAAGAAAGTTCTCCATACAAGTTGCAACGAGCTCAGGTGAATAACCGATATGGTTGATCTCAACCATGGCTATCATTGCTTTGTAAGCAAACACGCCAGGTACCATCGGGATCAAAGCTGCCACAGTGAACACTTTTGGGTGCGCGAGAAAGCGGCGAGACCAGTAAACACCAATCATCCCAACTAGCGTCGCGGCAAAAAAGGTCGCCCATTCAATGGGAATACCAAACTGCATCATCAAATAACGGCTGCCGTGTCCAATCGCGCCGCCAACAGCACAATACACTAAAGCTCTTTGTGGCACGTTAAAAACCAGTGCAAATCCAACTGCGGGAATCGCAGCGAAAAACATGTCATTCAGCAGGCCAAGCATCAAATCAAATAAACTCATTAGATTGCCCACCCCCAAATTCCAGTAACGCTCATCGCAGCAACGATGCCCAAACACGTCGCCAACGTCAGTAAGCTGGCCATCACAAACCGGGCAATACCCATGTTAATGTGCCCTTTCAGCATGTCTGCTACCGAGTTGATCAACGGGAAACCCGGCACGAGCATTAATACCGACGATGCCATTGCAACGGTGGGCAGATTGCCGATTTGGTAGATTTCCGCTTGCGCAGAAATTAAGGTGGTGACAAAGGCGGTCGCTGCAAAGTTCAGTAAAGGATTAAAGTGACGATGACCAATTTCTTGGCGAACGATCATGCCACCAGCTGATGCTAAAAAGGTCATAACAAATACCCCCCAATCGCCACCAGCCAGATGACTGAATGCCGCACATGACAAGCCAATCATAAACACCACCAACCAGCGGTTATAACGCTCTGGACTGATGGCGTTCAGCTTTTTCTGCGCCATGGTTGCATCGAGCAGCCCACGCTCCATCATGATGCAGATACGTTGAATCTGCGTAATAACGCGCATATTAATGCCACGATCGGCACAACTTCGGGTGGTGGTGATGCAGTGTCCATCCATTACTGTCGTTACAACCAGTGCATTGGCTGATAGCGCAACCGCAACTTCATTAACCCCACAAGCAAGGCCAATACGGCGCATAATATCGCTCACCAGAGTACTTTCAGCACCATGAGCGAGTAGCATTTGCCCGGCTTGGGCAACAAGGCGAGAAATAGATCGTTGAGTGGATACCGCCAACTCTCCAGACGGTATGGTTTCTAGAGTCATAAATAAGTCTAATTCCTTTTAGGGTGTTGCTCATTCATACGCGAGAGGTCCAAACTAGCCCTCAAAAATCACGACGTATCGGCTATTGTGCCGTAAATCACACCATCTAAATATGATTTAGATACAAAAAAAGCCGCAATAAATAATTGCGGCTTAATGAATTATAGGCAAACAGGCATTGTTTGACGGTTCTGATTAGTCACGAACGTAGACAACGTGACCGTCATCTTCTTCATCGTCCCAGTCATCCCAATCGTCGTCGTCATCTTCAGTGATAACGTCTTTACCCGCCATCGCATCTTTATGGTAGTCATCCCACATGAAGTTAACTTTATCTTCTTCAGCCACTTCTTCCTCTTCGCGAGGTAGGTTATCCATAAAGTCAGCCAGTTTGTAACAAAGCTCTTTAGTACCGTTACGGTTGATCGCCGAGATCTTAAAGAACTCGTCTTCCCAGCCTAGTGCGTCTAAGATTTCTTGGATCTTCTCATTCGCTTCTTCTTCAGGCATTAAATCAACTTTGTTGAATACTAACCAGCGTGGCTTGCTTGCCAGTTTTTCACTGTATTGCTCTAGCTCATCAATGATCGTCAGTGCATTTTGCACCGGATCAGACTGATCAATTGGCATAATATCGATCATGTGCAGCAACACTCGGCAACGCTCTAAGTGCTTCAAGAATCGAATACCAAGACCAGCGCCATCTGCTGCACCTTCGATAAGACCTGGAATGTCTGCAACAACAAAGCTTTTCTCTGGTACGACACTCACTACGCCCAAGCTTGGGATCAACGTCGTGAATGGGTAATCAGCGACTTTTGGTTTTGCTGCTGAGACTGCGCGGATAAAGGTTGATTTACCTGCATTAGGTAGACCAAGCATACCAACGTCAGCAAGAAGCAATAGTTCAAGGCGAATTTCACGTACTTCACCTTTTGTGCCTAACGTTCTTTGACGAGGCGCGCGGTTTACTGAAGATTTGAAACGCGTGTTACCTAGACCGTGCCAACCGCCTTTTGCGATCATCACTTTCTTGCCGTGTTCAGCAACTTCTGCCACGATTTCATTTGTGTGGATATCCACTGCGCGCGTACCTACAGGCACACGAAGAACAATGTCTTTACCACGTTTACCAGTACAGTTACCGCCGCGGCCATTCTCACCACGCTCCGCTTCGTAGAAGCGTTGGAAACGATAATCAATCAGAGTGTTAAGGTTTTCATCGGCTTGGATATAAACATCACCACCGTCGCCACCATCACCGCCATCAGGACCACCTTTAGTGATGAATTTTTCACGCCAGAAACTCACAACGCCGCTACCGCCGTCGCCAGCCTGAACTTTTACTACCGCTTCATCTACGAACTTCATCTTTTACTCCGACTACTTCGTGCGTGGATTAAATCTACTTTGTCATCTGACAACTTTAGCAGATGACAGATCTAAGCTCCCAGCCCACAAATAACGTGGAAACGAGAAACTTCGATATGTCGACTGCCATAAATAAAAAACCCCGCCGATTCGGCAGGGCTTTTGAATTCAGCTTAAAGCTATTAAGTAACTTGGTAAAAACCTAATTACTCAGCTTCGATGCTTACAAACTTACGGTTCTTAGGACCTTTCACTTCGAACTTCACTTTACCTTCAGTAAGAGCGAATAGAGTGTGGTCTTTACCGATACCTACGTTGTTACCAGCGTGGAACTTAGTACCACGTTGACGAACGATGATGTTACCTGCAAGTACAGATTCACCACCGAAACGCTTAACACCTAGACGTTTGCTTTCTGAATCGCGGCCGTTACGAGTAGAACCACCAGCTTTTTTGTGTGCCATTGTTAAACTCTCCTAATAGATTAAGCGTTGATACCAGTGATCTTCACTTCAGTGAACCACTGACGGTGACCCTGTTGCTTACGAGAGTGCTTACGACGACGGAACTTAACGATTTTAACTTTATCGCCACGACCGTGTTGTACAACTTCAGCAACAATTTTGCCGCCCTCTACAAGAGGAGCACCAACTTTGATGTCTTCGCCGTTAGCAACAAGAAGAACTTTATCAAATTCTACAGTTGCACCAGTTTCAACGTCTAATTTCTCTAAACGAAGAGTTTGACCTTCGCTTACACGGTGTTGTTTACCACCAGATTGGAAAACAGCGTACATATTTTACTCCGCTTTTTCCGCACAGCCTTTCTTGAGGGTGTGCGCTAAACTAATCATCAATAGGGCGCAGATTCTACAGAATAGATGCTCCTATGACAAGCCATATTTTGAAAAAATTGGCGAAAAGCTAATCGCCAAAGAAAAGTGCGGCAATCATGCCCTTTAGTAATGTATTAATCAACGTTTTTTAGTGTATTATTCGACAATTATATAAATCGAATAAGCCTTGCAGGGTCTAACTTCAGCCGGATATACGATGGATTTTAAAACTATCCAAGCGCTTACTGCCGATGACATGGCAAAAGTGAATGAAACAATTCAAGCCCAACTTAATTCTGATGTCTCTTTAATCAACCAGCTCGGTTTTTATATCGTGAGTGGTGGAGGCAAACGTCTGAGACCGCTTTTAGCGATACTGTCAGCCCGCGCACTTGGTTACCAAGGCAACGGTCATACAATGGCAGCTGCGTTTATTGAGTTCATCCATACAGCGACTTTGCTGCATGATGACGTGGTCGACGAATCAGACATGCGCCGCGGTAAAGCAACTGCGAATGCTGCATTTGGCAATGCTGCTAGCGTGTTAGTTGGGGACTTTATCTATACTCGCTCATTCCAAATGATGACGGAGCTAGGATCCATGAAGATCCTTAAGCTAATGAGCAACGCCGTAAACGTGATCGCCGAAGGTGAAGTCCAGCAGTTGATGAACTGTAACGATCCTGACACGACAGAAGAAAGTTACATGCAAGTCATCTACTCTAAGACGGCACGCTTATTTGAGTCTGCAACTCAAATTGGCGCAATCTTAAACGATGCTCCTGAGCATGTTGAAATCGCAATGCAAAATTACGGTAAGTATTTGGGTACTGCGTTTCAGCTTATTGATGACGTCATGGATTACACCTCTGATGGCGAAGACATGGGTAAAAATGTGGGGGATGATTTGGCTGAAGGCAAGCCAACTTTGCCTCTACTTCACGCTATGCGTAATACCACGCCAGAAAATGCCCTCATGATTCGCGAAGCAATTGAGAAGGCCAATGGCATGGATCGCTTAGAAGAAATTCTCGCGGTGATGAAAGAGGCCGGATCTCTGGAATACACGACGCAAAAAGCACTAGAAGAAGCAGACAAAGCAATCGAAGAACTATCAGTATTGCCGGAATCTGAATACAAGCAAGCGCTTATTACTCTGGCTCATGTCGCGGTACAACGCACGAAGTAATCATAGCAACCCATAACGCAAGACTTAAAACAAAAAAGGAAGAGCAAGCTCTTCCTTTTTTGTATCTGATACCTAATGCCGTGATAGGCGCTAGTAATATCTGTCACTACCGCCATGCAGTTGTGGGTCATCTTCTATTTCATCAAAGCTAACCGCAATCTGCTGATCAGAGCCTTGTTTCGACAACAGTACCGTCTCTGCTTCACGGTCGACCACCAATATCGTACCTACGCCCTGCTGGCACTCAACAACCATGCCTTTACGGATTCGACTTGCTTCCATCATCTTCTCCTTCACCACGTTGTTTTGATCAAGTGATTTTACGAAGCAGAGAAGCCAAAGATCAAAAAAGCCGATCATTTTGATCGGCTTTCTTCTTATTCGAGCTTTCTAGATTACTTTGCGAATTCAACACCAATGTTGATGTCGCCATTTAGTGTTTCTAGCATACCGTCTAGTGCAGACTTTTCGTAGTCGCTGAGTTTGCCGTAGCTTAGTACTTCTTCTACGCCTTCTTTACCCAGTTTCACAGGCTGTGCGAAGTAAGTCGCATGTTCACCGTCGCCTTCAACGTATGCACATTCAACTACGCCTTCTTCACCTTGAAGAGCACGAACTAGAGACAGACCAAAGCGACATGCAGCTTGGCCCATTGATAGTGTTGCACTACCACCACCCGCTTTCGCTTCTACAACTTCGGTACCTGCGTTTTGAATACGTTTCGTTAATGCTTCTACTTCTTCAGCTGTAAACTCAACGCCTTCCACTTGAGACAGTAGAGGTAAGATCGTTACGCCAGAGTGACCACCGATAACAGGTACGCGAATGTCACCTGGATCTTTGTCTTTTAGCTCTGCAACGAATGTTTCTGAACGGATAACATCCAGTGTTGTTACACCGAACAAGCGACGCTTATCGTAAACACCCGCTTTTTTAAGTACTTCAGCGGCAATTGGCACTGTTGTATTTACCGGGTTTGTGATGATACCAACACAAGCTTTCGGACAAACAACCGCAATCTTCTCCGCTAGCGACTTAACGATACCAGCATTTACATTGAATAGATCCGCGCGATCCATACCAGGCTTACGAGCAACACCTGCAGAAATCAGCACAACATCCGCACCTTCTAGTGCTGGAGTAGGATCTTCACCCGCGTAACCTTTGATAGAAACTGGCGTCGGGATGTGGCTAAGATCAGCAGCCACACCAGGAGTTACTGGAGCAATATCGTATAGGGCTAAATCAGAACCAGCAGGAAGACGGTTCTTAAGTAGAAGGGCCAGGGCTTGACCGATGCCACCAGCGGCACCAATAACGGCTACTTTCATGTAGTTCTCCTTGAGAGTATTTCTCTTATAAACGTATTCGTAGGGTAGTTTGTAACCAACTTAAATAAAGCTATCGGAATCACAACTTGATTACAATCAATTAACGCTAGCTTTGCGACCTCGCGCAACTCGCTGTTACCGTGCTACAAATGGGGCTTGGATTATTCTTTTATTCTGTTGAAATGACAAGGAATTCAAGAAAACAAAAACAGCTCTACTTCATATAGTTAAAGAATTCCATGTGGTATATAGTTTACAGTGACGTAACTAACATAATACTGGGACTCTTTGGCACCGCATGAATATATATGCGAGAATATGCAAAATTGCTGACCCGTAATAAGAGATTCGTAATGACTATGCGCAATTCAGAAAAACAAGACAACTTAGTCCGCGCCTTCAAAGCCCTATTAAAAGAAGAGAGCTTTGGCTCACAGGGTGAGATTGTTGATGCACTCAAACAACAAGGATTTGAAAGCATTAACCAATCGAAAGTATCACGCATGCTGACTAAATTTGGCGCCGTCCGCACACGCAATGCAAAAATGGAAATGGTTTACTGCCTTCCTGCTGAGCTAGGCGTACCGACTGTAAGCAGCTCTTTGCGTGAACTGGTGCTAGACATTGACCATAACGCGGCATTAGTTGTTATCCATACTGGCCCTGGTGCTGCGCAGTTGATTGCTCGCTTGCTTGACTCACTGGGTAAATCCGAAGGTATTCTTGGTGTTGTTGCAGGTGATGACACTATCTTTATCACTCCAACGATGGCGATTACGACTGAACAGTTGTTCAAATCAGTGTGTGAACTGTTCGAATACACTGGCTAAGTTCTTTCACATTTAGATCAGCTAACTCTTTGTGGGCTATAAAAGAAATCTCATTTTGTAGCCCATGATTTATGTAAATTTTTCGCTTATCCAGACCATTATTTAACCACCTGTTTTGTGATTAACATCACGCAATTG
>NZ_WXWT01000318.1:0-5467 GCF_009904725.1 Vibrio sp. V43_P6S15P86 | reverse complement strand
GATTATGTTAGGCCAACCTAATTTAAACAAAAAATAGAAAGCAATCTTTCAACATGAACGCTAATAACAACCTTGATCATGTATCCGAGCCAAAAAGGGCTGTTCAAGTGATGCTCCTATGGAAGTATGATCAAGGTATGCTTATGATCATGCTTCCATGATAAAACACAAATACGAAAGCATGATCATGGAAAAATAGAGTAGACGAGGGTGTAAACACGCGGATTAAATAAGATCCATCAATCGGAAATATGATCAAGCTATAGAATCTCTCGGAAGCATGAGTTTTTGTCTCTAATTTACGGTTGAATGCAGTCAGAATGGGGGATGGAGAAGAAATTAGTGGATAGAGAAGCCGGAACAATGAAATTGTTCAAGTTACTATGATAAATCTTACTCTCATGATCATGCTTCCTAAGAATAGCCCGAAATTAGGTTTTACTGCGGAATAAGAGCTACTTGGATGCATTTTCATCACATGAGTAATTTATCATCAATATTGTCTCCAGAACGATAGCTATCTCAGCTCTTGATCATCGATCCGAGTATCAATAACATCGACAATGCTCAATAAAATCCTCATTAAGACATTATTAAACATAGCATCTGTGGATAACCTGTAAAAACATCATGATCATCGTTTCAAGACTCTTTTGATCATCTTTTCATAAACTTAATGATCATGCTTACGAGTAAATATGATCATGCTTTCAGGTTATTATTGATCATAGTTTCAGAATTAGCATGATCATAGTTCCGATACGCATAAAAATAATCACTTTACAGAACAGGCACTTAGGAGCAAAACGATAGCCAGATCATTAGATCATATAATCAATTAAGATCAGATTAATCAAAAAGATCAGTTATTTAAAAAACAATCTTTTTTCTTTATTTATGATCTGTTTTTCTTTATTCTTCGGAACCATAGCACAACTACGGCTAGTGTGATCTGGATCTAAAATGACGGCTGATGAAAAAATTCTGATTAAAGCACCTAGAAGCCATAAGGATGGCCATCTTTTTGAGGTACATGAATCCTCTGCAGATTGGGTAGAGCAGTACCAACATTTCAAAGGGGTGACCAAAAGCATCTTAGAATTGCTTAATCTGATCTCATTGCGAGGTTTCAGCAGCAAAGATGGATTGGTTTCAACCACAGAGATTGTGGAAGCAACGGACGGACAACTCACTCGTGCAGCTCTGCAACAACGCTTACGTGCAGCAGTAAACATTGGTTTGTTTACTCAAACTCCAGTGCGGTTTGAAGAAGGACTTGCTGGTAAGACGATGTTACATAAGTTTGTTAATCCTAATCAGCTTATTTCAGTGTTGGGTGCAACAAGTCTTGTTACAGACAAAGTACGCCAAAACGAAAAGCAAAAACGTTCAAAAGCATTGGCTCAAACCCAAGTAAACAAGCGTTTGTTGAATGAACATGGGTTGAATACCCCTCCAACGATGAAAGATGAAGCCGATCAATTTGTCGTGTCTCCAACGAATTGGGCTGGGATCATCGACCAAGCACTTGCACCACCAAGAACTCGAAAAAGTTATCAGAAATCCATGGTGTCGATCTCTGGTACCAAAGCGGTTATTGAAACGCGATCATCCAAAAATATCATGACTGTGGATGATCTGATGACCTTGTTTGCTCTGTTCACATTGACCGTGCAATACCATGATCATCACAAAGATCAGTATCAACTCGACGCAGCACACGTGCCGAACAAGACGCCGTTATACATTACTGATATTTTGTCGCTTCGAGGCAAAAAAGACAGTGGTCCAGCACGTGATTCTATTCGTGACAGCATTGATCGTATTGAGTTTACCGATTTCCAGCTGCATGAACTTACTGGTCGTTGGCTAAGTGAAAACATGCCAGAAGGATTCAAAAGTGACCGTTTTCGTTTTCTTGCTCGAACCATCACTGCATCTGAAGAAGCGCCTGTAGAGGGAAGCGATGGTGAAATTCGTATCAAACCAAACTTGTACATTTTGGTTTGGGAGCCTTCGTTTTATGAAGAACTATTAACGCGTGATTATTTCTTCTTGTTCCCACCAGAGATCTTGAAGCAGCATACTTTGGTATTCCAACTGTATTCTTTCTTCCGTAGCCGCATGGTTCGTCGACATACTGACTGCATGCTGCTGAGTGAATTAAACCAGAAGCTGGCACGTAACATCGAATGGCGACGATTCTCGATGGATTTGATCCGAGAGCTGAAGCGTTTATCGGATGGTAAGGGAACGGATGAGCTGTTTGTCGTGAATTTGTGGGGTTATCACCTGACGATCGAAACTATGATCGAGAATGACAAAGTGATGGACTACCAGATCGATATTAAATGCGATGTGGAAGAAGTCTTACGTTATTCACGTGCGCGAACAACCAACGCAGGAAAGCGTAACATGGCGCCTACGCTGCCAAACCCACTTCGTAATGAGATGGTTACCCGACAACAGCTTGAAGAGCTCTCAGGCATCATAGACGGCGAATTTGAGCCTATCCAACGCAAAGCGCCATCTCCAAGAGGGAATTTAGGCCGCCGCGTGAAGCAAAGAAAACACCTGGTAGAGATCAATGCAGACGAGATCACCATTACTTTATCTAAATATACCTCACCAGAGGCTCTAGAACGCAGTATAACGGCTTTATCTGCGATGACAGGGCACTCGTATGCCTCAATCAAAGAAGAGTGCTCTGATTACATAGAGAAGCTTGATTGGCTAAGGGTAGGGGATGAGCCAATTCCTTATGAGACATTAAGCAAAACCGTCGAGCTGTTTAACACTCAAAATGATATTAAGCATCTTACCATTGAGCGCTTGATTGCTGGATTAGCGGTACGTCGGAAGGTGTGCCGTCAAATCTTCGATGGCCACATGGATGAAATGGTATTCCGCGCTCTGGATGAAATGGCGATTTAAAAGCGTTGCTTGATGTGTATCAAGCAATAGGCGTGGCGTATTGATTTGAAATGTAACAATGTCTTTCGATGATAAAAAACAGACTTAACTCTAACAAATCACTGACATTAGGAGCCAAGCCTGAGACTACTATTTATCACGAATAGACAACCTTTTGTCCTTTCTGATGATTAATAGATTGGCTCATATTGTTACATTCATTCTGAATAGACTTCGCGAGTTTCTCCTCAGGAAACTCGCTTTTTTTTACCTCAAATTCCTCAAAGTAAGCCTTGATCATTTTTCCAGATTAATGAGATAAACCTTGATCATGCTTCTTGGCTTCATTCCAGTGTAAAGAACGCATCAAAGCAACATGCGACTCGATCAAGTTATGTGCTTGTTGTTGCCACTCATTTTGATCGCATTGCTGATTACAAAACTCTAACGCTAAAACGGTAAGGTGCTGAAGTCGCTTTAAACACCAATCTTTGATCAGAATATCGGTCGATACCTGACATGCCGCTTGCTCGAGCTTTGCGCTCGTGTAAAGCAAGGTTTGATACGCTTTTTGAGGATCTCGGTACCTAGCATGTTGAAACACACGTAAACAACCGTCTAGCCAGCAAGCAATCGCTTTGCTTTGAACTTCGTTCAGTTCTGGGCCAAACACGCCGTCGGGCGCTTGATATAAGATCGCTTCCAGGTTTTCAACTTGATCATGCTTCCGATGTTCATACCACATGGCGATCTGATCTTGCCAAGTCCTCAATTCCATTACGCAGCCTCAGTCCATTGTTTTACATAGTGATTGGGTCCTATTTGATCAAATTCGTCGACAATGATGCTGCTACGACTACGAATTTCATCGGCATCTATCGAATAGTTTGGCTCACTTTTCACTAAGTTACCAAAAGGAAGATCTGGATCGGGAACGGCTGAAATCAATAGTTTGGTGTACGGGTGCTGCGGATTCTTCAGTATTGAGTGTGTATCACCCCATTCAACGATTTGCCCTTTGTACATCACAGCTGTTTCTTCCGCGATGTAGTGTGCGGTCGCCAAATCATGAGTAATGTACAAAAAGCCGATTCCTAGCTCTTGCTTCATGCGCTGCATTAGATTCAGTACCCCGAGGCGAATGGAGACATCCAGCATCGATGTTGGCTCATCCGCAAGAATGATTTGCGAACCGACGGCGAGAGCACGTGCTAAGTTTACTCGCTGACGTTGTCCACCACTAAGCTCGTGAGGAAACTTATTTAATGTCTCTTCAGGTAGTTCCACCAAATTTAAAAGCGCTTCCAAACGGGCAGGAATGTCACGCTCGCTTTTGATTTGCTTATGAATCTTTAAAGGGCGTGTGAGGTGATGGCGAATGGTATGAGTTGGATTGAGTGAACCAAACGGATCTTGAAACACCATTTGTACTTTACTGCGATACTCTTGGAGCGCTGAGCGTGACGTAATCTCATTGATATTAGTGCCATTGAAAAGGATCTCGCCTTCTGTTGCCGGATAGACTTTAGTGATCAAGCGAGCACACGTACTTTTACCACAGCCTGATTCTCCAACCAAAGCCAGCGTTTTTCCTGCATACAGATCAAAGCTCACGCCTTGGAGCGCACGGAAGGTTTCCTCTTTCGCTAAACCACCGCCTACTCTGAATTCTTTAATCACGTTTTTCATTTGGATGATAGGCTGATTCATGATTGCGCTCCTGGTCGTTCTGGTTGTTTGTGGACGTCGTGGATGTTTGGAAAAGAAGCCCATAGCTTTTGTGTGTAGGGATGTTGAGGATTATTGCGAATTTCGTATGCCTGATTGACTTCGACGATTTCTCCATGCCGCATGATGGCAATGCGATCACACAATTGGCTCATCAGCGCCAAGTCGTGCGTAATAAAGAGTACTGAGAAGCCAAATTCATCTCTAAGCTGATAGATTTGCTGTAAAATCTCCCTTTGTACCACCACATCTAAAGCGGTTGTGGGCTCATCCATAATGATCAGCTTAGGGTTCAAAGACAAAGCAATAGCAATCACTAAGCGCTGACGCATTCCACCTGAAAATTGGTGAGGGTATTCCGTTAACCGTTCTCGTGGAATATTGACCAAGTCCAATAGTTTTTCTGCTCGATCTTTCGCTTGAGCGTTGGTGAGTCCTTGGTGATGACGCAATACATCTGCGAATTGCTCTTGGATCGTTAAGACAGGGTTGAGTGAGTTCATCGCGCTTTGAAACACCATGGCGATTTCACTCCACCTCAGAGCGGTTAGATCAGAATCTGAGAGGCTAAGAATGTCTTTGCCATCAAATAATATTTTACCGCCAGAAATGAACGCTGGCGGCTTATGGAGACGATTGATCGAGAATGCGATCGTGCTTTTGCCACATCCCGATTCACCAGCAAGCCCAAATACTTCCCCTTTGCCGATATCGAAGCTGACGGATTTTACCGCATTGAAATCACCATTATCGGTGATGTAATCGACGCATAAATCTCGGATCTGGATGACCGGATTATTGTGGTATGCATGATTTAAGTTAATAC
>NZ_WXWT01000267.1:5688-10335 GCF_009904725.1 Vibrio sp. V43_P6S15P86 | reverse complement strand
GTTTTGGTGTGATGAGGCACCACTTTGGTGGTATTTAGGTCGTGAGAACTGATCCAAGTCAATTTTTTTCACACTCTGAAATATTATACTCAGTCCTGAAAGCAATTTACTAAGACGTTTGTTTTCTAAGTGACTGATAAACAGTAAAAACGATAAGTAATAGCCTTAGTAAAAAGTTTTTAATATTTGTTAATTTTAGGAGATTCCCTATGCCTGTAACTAATATGGCTGAACTAGATGCAATGATTGCTCGCGTTAAGAAAGCGCAAGAAGAGTTCGCTACTTACTCTCAAGAGCAAGTAGACAAAATCTTCCGTGCAGCATCGCTTGCAGCTAACCAAGCCCGTATCCCGCTAGCTCAACAAGCGGTTGAAGAATCTGGTATGGGTATTGTTGAAGATAAAGTAATCAAGAACCACTTCGCTTCTGAGTTTATCTACAACAAATACAAAGACGAACAAACGTGTGGCATCCTAGAAGAGGATGACAACCTAGGTACTATGACTATCGCTGAACCTGTAGGTATCATCTGCGGTATCGTACCAACGACTAACCCTACGTCTACAGCGATCTTCAAATCTCTAATCTCTCTGAAGACTCGTAACGGTATCATCTTCTCACCACACCCACGTGCGAAAAACTCGACTAACGACGCAGCGAAACTGGTTCTAGACGCAGCAGTAGCAGCGGGTGCACCAAAAGACATCATCGGTTGGATCGACCAACCTTCTGTTGAGCTTTCTAACGCTCTTATGAAACACGATGACATTGCTCTTATCCTTGCAACTGGTGGCCCAGGCATGGTTAAAGCAGCTTACTCTTCTGGTAAACCAGCAATCGGTGTAGGTGCAGGTAACGTTCCTGTTGTTATCGACGAAACTGCTGACATCAAACGTGCAGTGGCTTCTATCCTGATGTCTAAGACTTTCGACAACGGCGTAGTATGTGCTTCTGAGCAGGCTGCAATCGTCGTTGATGAAGTTTACGACGAAGTGAAAGAGCGTTTTGCTTCTCACAAAGCTTACGTACTAAGCAAAGCAGAAGCGGAAAAAGTTCGTAAAGTACTGCTTATCGATGGCGCGCTAAACGCGAAAATCGTAGGCCAACCAGCAGCAGCAATCGCTGAAATGGCAGGCGTTAAAGTTCCAGCAGACACGAAAGTTCTTGTTGGTGAAGGTCTGGGTAAAGTTTCTTACGATGACGCATTCGCTCACGAGAAACTATCTCCAACTCTAGGTCTATTCCGTGCTGACAACTTCGAAGACGCGGTTGCTCAAGCGGTAACTATGGTTGAGATTGGTGGTATCGGCCACACATCTGGTCTTTACACTAACCAAGATACTAACGCTGACCGTATCCGTTACTTCGGTGACAAGATGAAGACAGCTCGTATCCTAATCAACATCCCGACAACTCACGGTGGTATCGGTGACTTGTACAACTTCAATGTTGCGCCTTCTCTAACTCTAGGTTGTGGTTCATGGGGTGGTAACTCTATCTCTGAGAACGTAGGTCCTAAACACCTAATCAACAAGAAAACTGTAGCGAAGCGAGCTGAAAACATGTTGTGGCATAAACTACCTAAGTCAATCTACTTCCGTCGTGGTAGCCTTCCAATCGCGCTTGGCGACCTAGAAGGTAAGAAACGTGCATTCTTAGTCACTGACCGTTTCCTATTCAACAACGGTTACGCAGATGACGTAGTAAGCCTACTTAAAGCTCAAGGCATGGAAGTTCAAACATTCTTCGATGTTGAAGCTGACCCAACGCTTTCTGTTGTAGAGAAAGGTGCGGCTCAAATGGCTAGCTACCAACCAGATGTTATCCTAGCGTTAGGTGGTGGTTCACCAATGGATGCTGCGAAGATCATGTGGGTAATGTACGAGCACCCAGAAACTCACTTCGAAGAACTAGCAATGCGCTTTATGGACATCCGTAAACGTATTTACAAGTTCCCTAAAATGGGTCAAAAAGCTGAGCTTGTATGTATCACTACAACTTCAGGTACTGGTTCAGAAGTTACACCATTTGCGGTTGTTACTGACGACAAAACTGGCGCTAAATACCCACTAGCTGACTACGAAATCACGCCAAACATGGCTATCGTTGATGCTAACCTAGTGATGAACATGCCTAAGTCTCTAACAGCATTTGGTGGTTACGATGCAGTAACTCACGCTCTAGAAGCTTACGTATCTGTTCTTGCGAACGAATACTCAGATGGTCAGGCTCTACAAGCACTTAAGATGCTAAAAGAATACCTACCTTCAAGCTACGCGAACGGCGCTAACGACCCAATCGCTCGTGAGAAAGTACACAACGCAGCAACTATCGCTGGTGTGGCATTTGCTAACGCATTCCTAGGTGTTTGTCACTCAATGGCGCACAAACTAGGTGCTGAGTTCCACATTCCACATGGCCTAGCAAACGCATTACTTATCTCTAACGTTGTACGTTACAACGCGAACGATAACCCAACTAAACAAACAGCGTTCTCTCAATACGACCGCCCACAAGCACGTCGTCGTTACGCTGAAGTTGCTGACCACTTAGGTCTAAGCCAAGCTGGTGACCGTACTGCTCAGAAAATTGAACGTCTACTAGCATGGTTGGATGAGCTAAAAGTGAACCTAGACATCCCAATGTCTATCCAAGCGGCAGGCGTAGCTGAAGCAGACTTTATCGCGAAACTTGATGAGCTAGCAGTTGAAGCGTTCGATGACCAATGTACTGGTGCGAACCCTCGCTACCCACTAATTAGCGAACTTAAAGATGTGTTAATGGCTTCTTACTACGGTAAAGCATTCGTTGAAGGTGAAACTTTCGAAGGTACAACAGTTATCAAGAAGAAAGCAGACCAAGAAGCAGCGAAAGCGGCGCCTAAAGCAAAGAAAGAAAAAGCTGACGCGTAATTAAGAGTCGTGTGAGTAAGGTTTTCGCTAGCACGAAACCTTAACCGGGAAAAAGTAAAAGCCCCAGTCATTTGACTGGGGCTTTTTTGTTGAAAGAGTCGAGTAATAGCGATCCGTTTACGCAACAAACACGTTGTCCATTCATACTTCTGTAGCAACCACTCTGCCACTAAAATACTCATTTGATACGATATATGCGGTATTGCGAACCAATTCATCTTGGATCTCGGCCCAGTGTCTTTCGTTAAGTTCTTCTCTTGTATGGTTTACCGAAGGAATGACGCCACCCACCCGAATATTAAATGGAGTGAGCTCTTTTGCCCAACTGTGAGTAAAACCTGACACCAAAGCAGCCATGCTTTCGACTCCCGTTAAATCTTCATGGCTGTCATGGGAAATGACGTTAACAATTACCCCTTTCTTATTTCTAGCGCGAAATCGTTCGGCTCCCACTTGGCCATAGGTGTAGAGGAAACGTGCTGCAGAAGACAAGTGATCAATGTAAGTACTCATAGGTTCGGGAGCCATCAAGCCTGGCATGGGAGAGCTCGTCCAGCAATTGACTATCACGTCTGGTGTCGCACGCAGCTGCGATTCTATTTGATCAAACAGTAAGTTAATGGACGTTGTGTTATCACTGCACACATTCATCGCATAAACTTTATCTGTGAAGGCACTAATCTGCTCATAGCTCGCTTTTAGAGCGCTAGAGTTTTGGTCACAAAGAATCAACGTCGCTCCAAGGTGAGCAAAGTGACTAGCACAAGTTCTTCCTATGACAGAACCTGCAGACGTGACGAGAATAATTGATTCTTTAATATCCATAACACCTTCACTGTATCCCTGTGTGAAAAAAATACACCAGTGGTTTGTGCTATTAGCATGGTTGAAATTAGAAAGGCTCAGTGTGAAAGACTTCAAACTAACGCTTTTGGATGAGGACTATTGTGCGGTAATTTGTAAGGCGTCACATTTCTGACTGTGGATACTGCAAGCTGTTGGTTGAACAATGATCTCTATACTTGCAGTTGAATTTGATACTGACGTTGAGCCGTCACTAGTTGATTGTATAGCCCTGCATCTGGGATGAGGTTTTTGTTGCGCTCGCCCAATTTGCGTCGCTCATGACCGGATAGGTTGTGATAAACGTCTTCAGGAAGGTTAAACGTATCTTCCGGCAAGTAGGTCAGGGCGTCTGGTTTCAAGTAGTGACTCAGTTTCGCTGAGGGTAGACCTGCACCGTGGAATTGTTTTGCTTGCTGTGCTGCTAGCTCATAGCTGCTGCTATCAGAACGAAGAGCTTGAGGCGTTGACAATTCAAGTTGTTGACGGAGTATATCTTCGCTGGTGGCTACTTCTTTGATTTCCTCTACAGGTACAACGTCGCGTACATCGTTAGAAAACATCGACAAAATCAGTGCAAAATCGGCACGACGTCCTTCGTGGACAGCATGGTTGATACCATTGCCGAACTGAAGTTCGTTAATAATTGCCGCTTTGTCTAAAGTATGAATTTGCATGATGTTCCTCGCTCGATGCCATTTTAACGGCGTGTCTGAGAAGAACTTTAGGAAAAAGAAGAGATTAAATTGGAGTTTTTAAGCGAAAAATAAAAAGCTCGCTGGTTCAGCGAGCTTTTAAAATAAGACTAAATTGAACTTAGGGGGAAGTAAAATTACTTTGCTAGGTTTCTCAGCTACGAAGTCCCCGTTTTCCAGGGGCCCGAAGCCGTTCC
>NZ_WXWT01000267.1:0-5643 GCF_009904725.1 Vibrio sp. V43_P6S15P86 | reverse complement strand
GGCTGTTTGTATGAGTCAGCAGTTTACAAGTGCCCAGAAGCCGTTCATGTAATCAGGACGTACGTTGCGGTAATCGATGTAGTATGCGTGTTCCCACAGGTCAACAGTTAGAAGTGGTGTTGTACCTTCTTCTGTTAGAGGAGTAGCAGCGTTAGAAGTGTTAACGATCTCTAGAGAGCCGTCAGCTTTCTTAACAAGCCAAGTCCATGAAGAACCGAAGTTGTTGATTGCTGAATCAGTAAACTTCGCTTTGAATTCTTCGAAAGAACCGAATGCTGCGTTGATTGCGTCAGCAACTGCGCCAGTTGGTTCGCCGCCCGCGTTTGGAGCAAGACAGTGCCAGTAGAACGTGTGGTTCCAGATTTGCGCTGCGTTGTTGAATACGCCACCAGTAGAAGTCTTGATGATCTCTTCTAGAGTTTTGCCTTCGAACTCAGTGCCAGGGATAAGACCATTTAGCTTAACAACGTATGTGTTGTGGTGCTTACCGTGGTGGTAGTCTAGAGTCTCTGCTGAGATGTGTGGTTCTAGTGCGTCTTTCGCGTAAGGAAGAGCTGGTAGTTCAAATGCCATTACTCGATTCTCCATTGATTTGAAAGGATGACCTTTCGATTGCTTCCAGTGTTTTTATAGCTATGTAGCCTTTAAGGCTGACTTGCTAAGTATTTTAGCAAGTTTTTACTTTATTAAAACCCCGATATGAAAATATTTTAAGGGGTTAGCGGCTGTGAAGTGCTGAATTGTTCGCCATCAAGCAACCTGAATTTAAGCCTTATTAATTATATGGTTTTTATTCTGTCGTTATTGAGTAGAATGTGGCAAATAAACAAAGTTCAAACCCATGAATGAGGAAGCGATGGAAACTATCGACAAAATCAAACAGCAGATCTCTGAAAACTCAATCCTGCTGTACATGAAAGGATCACCGAAACTGCCAAGCTGTGGTTTCTCTTCTCAAGCGTCACAGGCTCTAATGGCATGTGGTGAGAAGTTCGCTTACGTAGACATTCTGCAAAACCCAGATATCCGTGCTGAGCTACCAAAGTACGCACAATGGCCAACATTCCCTCAACTATGGGTTGAAGGCGAGCTTATCGGCGGTTGCGACATCATTCTAGAAATGTTCCAAAAAGGTGAACTTCAGCCTCTAATCAAAGAAGCTGCAGCGCGCGCTGAAGATCAAGCTGAGTAATTCGTAAATACTCACATTTAGCGATAGAATACGAAGGAGCCGTACTGGCTCCTTTTTCTTTTTAGGTTAGTGGAATGAACATAAAGCTTTACTACGTGCATGACCCAATGTGCAGTTGGTGTTGGGGTTACAAACCGACGCTTGATAAATTGAAACAGCAACTGCCAGGCGTTATTCAGTTTGAGTATGTGGTGGGTGGTCTTGCGCCAGATACTAGTTTGCCGATGCCACCAGAGATGCAACAAAAACTCGAAGGTATTTGGAAGCAGATTGAGCGTCAGTTGGGCACCAAGTTTAACTACGATTTCTGGAAGCTTTGTACGCCAGTAAGAAGCACTTACCAATCTTGTCGCGCAGTTATCGCTGCGGGCTTTCAAGATTCTTATGAGCAGATGCTAGAAGCGATTCAACATGCGTATTATTTACGTGCGATGCCTCCTCATGAAGAAGCGACTCACTTGCAGCTAGCTAAAGAAATTGGTTTGAATGTTCAGCAGTTCAAGAACGATATGGACGGCTCTTTCTTAGAAGGTGTGTTCCAAGATCAACTGAGTCTTGCAAAGAGCCTAGGCGTGGATTCTTACCCTAGCTTGGTTCTTCAAATTAACGACGCTTATTTCCCGATTGCCGTGGATTATCTGTCAACAGAGCCTACCTTGAAACTGATACGTGAGCGTATTATTGACAATATGCCAGCGCAATAATCGCGATTTCAAATAACAAAAAGCCGCTCAATGAGCGGCTTTTTCGTAACTAAGTATATCCATCAAACGACGGTACTAAAGCACCATTGCAGCAATCCAACCAAAGATGATCAGTGGGATGTTGTAGTGGATAAAGGTTGGAACGACTGTTTCCCAAATGTGCTCATGCTGACCGTCGGCATTTAGACCAGATGTAGGGCCTAATGTCGAGTCGGACGCTGGAGAACCAGCATCACCCAAAGCGGCAGCAGTACCAACTAGCGCGATTGTTGCCATTGGCGAAAAACCAAATGCCAACGCGAGTGGAACGTAGATTGTCGCCAAGATTGGAATGGTTGAAAACGATGAACCGATACCCATTGTTACCAACAGACCAACAATTAGCATTAATAGCGCAGCAAGCGGCTTATTATCACCAATGCTGGTAGAGAGAGACTGTACTAATGTCTCAACGCCACCTGTTTGCTTCATTACCGCAGCAAAACCTGCGGCAGCGATCATGATGAAACCAATCATAGCCATCATATGCACGCCTTTTGTGAAGACATCGTGCGTTTCTTTCCAGGCAATCACACCGCCAAAAGTAAACACCATAAAGCCAGCTAGAGCACCAATAATCATTGAGCCAGTGTAAAGCTGAACACCCAATGCGGCGACAATACCAAGAGCGGCCACCAAGATGTGCTTTTTATTGATAGCATGATCTGTCTCGTGAACGACAGTCAACTCCGTTTCTTCGTAGATGCGCGGTTTACGGTAGCTAACAAAGATTGCCAGCAATAGACCAAACAACATACCAGCACCTGGCAGTAACATTGCAGTTGGAACTTGGCTTGCAACCACGTTTTCCAAACCGTTGTCATGTAGGTTCTTTAATAGAATGTTGTTTAAGAAAATACCGCCGAAACCAACAGGTAAGATCATGTAAGGTGTGATCAAACCAAAGGTAAGAACACACGCGACCAAACGTCGATCGAGCTTAAGTTTCGCAAATACGCCCAAAAGAGGTGGAATCAAAATTGGAATAAAGGCGATATGGACCGGAATTACGTTCTGAGATGACATAGTGACAAGAACGAGCGCGACTAACACCGCGTACTTTAACCCGGTAGTTGACGCCGAGTTTTCTTTACCATTTAAGCGCTTGATAACACTTTTTGCCAGTAGATCCGTGATGCCAGATTTAGAGATAGCAACGGCGAAAGTACCTAACATTGCGTAGCTTAGAGCGATAGTCGCACCGCCACCTAAACCACTTTCGAACGCGGCAACTGTGTCTCCAAGGCTCATGCCTGCGACAAGGCCACCAACGATGGCACTAAACGTGAGGGCAACCACCACGTTTACGCGCATCAATGCTAACACGAGCATGACGCACACTGATATAACGACAGGATTCATACTTTTCCTAATATGTTGTGTTTACTTATTATTCTTCGTCAGCAAGCGGCCAACCGCCGAGGGCCTTCCATTTGTTGACAATGCCGCAGAATAATTCTGCTGTTTTTTGTGTATCGTAAAGCGCTGAGTGTGCTTCACGATTATCGAATTCCATCCCTGCCGTTTTGCATGCTTTCGCGAGAACCGTTTGACCATAAGCGAGGCCACTCAATGTTGCCGTGTCAAAAGTAGCAAAGGGATGAAAAGGGACTCTTTTTAGTTTACAGCGCTCATTGGCTGCATTTACAAAACCTAAGTCGAATGCTGCGTTATGGGCAACCATAATTGCGCGCGAGCAATCTGCGGCTTTTTGTTCTTTGCGAATAAGTTTATAAATCTCTTTTAACGCTTCTTGCTCAGAAACTGCACCACGAAGAGGGCTATATGGGTCACGAATACCATTGAATTCTAGCGCTTCTTTTTCTAAGTTAGCGCCCTCAAATGGCTCAACATGAAAATGAATGGTGGAGGCTGGATGCAACACGCCATCTTCGTCCATTTTTAACGTAACGGCGCAAATTTCTAAAAGTGCATCAGTTTGAGCATTGAAACCTGCGGTCTCAACGTCTACTACCACAGGGAAATAACCACGAAAGCGTTTTTTCAAGGTCAGAGCTTCATTTTCTATTGTCATGTCGGCTTATTTTTGTGTGACGAAGGCTGCATTATTGCAGATTATACCGACGAGAAAAACCGCAATTTAGGAGAAAAACGGAATTCTATTTTGCATCTCATCAATACGCTCGATCGCATTTCGGGTGATTGAGTTACCATGATTAACGTTAATCGTAATATCACGATATTTCGCACGTTGGCGAGGTTTTTGCATGCCAGGTGAAGTGGTTTTATTGATTCAAATTGACGGCAACAGACTGCCGTTTAAGAGACAGTACTTAGATGAAGAAATGGCTGATTACTAGTGGCGTTGTATTTTCGTTGTTTAGCACAAGCAGTTTTGCTGTGATGGGCAAACGCTATGTTGCCACTCCACAGCAATCTCAATGGGAAATGGTGGTCAACACACCGTTAGAATGCCAACTTGTTCACCCTATTCCAAGTTTTGGAGATGCGGTATTTTCATCTCGTGCGAATAAAAAAATCAATTTAGACTTTGAGTTAAAAATGCGTCGTCCGATGGGAGAAACACGTAACGTCAGTCTCATCTCTATGCCGCCACCTTGGCGACCAGGTGAACACGCCGATCGAATTACAAACCTAAAGTTTTTTAAACAGTTTGATGGTTATGTCGGAGGGCAAACAGCATGGGGCATTTTGTCTGAGCTGGAAAAAGGGCGTTATCCGACCTTTAGTTATCAGGATTGGCAGAGCCGAGATCAGAGAATTGAAGTCGCATTGTCATCCGTGCTGTTTCAAAATAAGTACAACGCGTTTAGCGACTGTATTTCCAATTTATTGAAATACAGTTTTGAAGACATTGCCTTTACGATTTTGCACTACGAAAGACAAGGCGATCAGTTAACCAAGGCTTCCAAAAAGCGTTTGTCACAAATTGCAGATTATATCCGACATAATCAAGATATCGATCTCGTGCTGGTGGCGACGTATACCGATTCAACCGATGGCAAAAGTGCGAGTCAAAGTTTATCTGAGCGACGTGCAGAGTCACTTCGTGATTATTTTCAGTCTCTAGGGCTACCGGAAGATCGAATTCAAGTGCAAGGGTACGGCAAGCGTCGTCCTATTGCAGATAATGGCTCGCCAATAGGAAAAGACAAAAACCGCCGAGTCGTAATATCACTCGGGCGAACCCAAGTGTAACGAATATAAAAACGCCGAAGCTGAAAGCTTCGGCGTTTTTGATTTACTGACGTTGTTAATAATATTTTAATGGTATTCTGCCAAGTACCTTTCGGTGATTCCGGCTGTATAATTTGAATGTTAGTTTAAGCGGAATTTGGCAATGACTTCGCAATTGGTTGCGGTATCGATTTTTTCAACCTGTTTGGCAATAGCCGGATTAGGGTGACGTTTCATGAAGTCTATTAATGCTTTAGTGCAACATCCTATTGAGTCGATAAAGCTTGCACATTCTTTATTTGGGCATTGTGGGATGAGTGTTAAGACTTTCTCTGAAGCCAGCTGAAGGTATTTGAGTTCATAATCAGTGTCTCCGGCCCAACGCCAGAACTGAGCTAAGTTATGACAAGAAATCACAGAAATTAATAATCGCTCGTCTGCTTCAATTTCCACACATTCGCTAATATCTTCACTCAGGCTTAGGGCTTGCTGGTAATGAAGAATGCTGCGAACAGGGTCATCTAGTTGAAGTGCCGTATCGGCTAGAAG
>NZ_WXWT01000316.1:0-5491 GCF_009904725.1 Vibrio sp. V43_P6S15P86 | reverse complement strand
GTTGAAAATTGCGTTTTTTAAGAGCTTATCATTTTCGTTTATAAGAGTTTTCAGCGTATCTCCAAGGAAGGCTTCCAGCAATGTAACCGCATAAGCGTAAGTCATATTTATAACTAGTTTGTTTGTGCTGAAATTTCCAAAGCCGTTTGATTGGTTTAAGTTGGATTGAGCCATTTTTCTCAATGAGTCTAGCTGTTCAGTAAACTCATGATGAAGTTCCGAGGAACCATTTCTTACTAACCAATCTATTTCGGCTTGCCATTCAGCAGCATCAGCTTCAGCTTGCTTCATATCGTAATACTCACGCTCTAGCTGCTGCCACTCACTCGAACTCTCATCCAATACTTCATCTTCGAGATGATCTCGGATCCACAACTCTGCTCTTTGAGCTTCAAGATCGTACATGTGTTCTTTGATTGAACTCATTTGTCATCTCCTAATTCAAAACTGCTGCATAACGCCGCATTAAGGGGTGAACAACGCAAACCACCCGACCTAAACCATTGTGCCGTAAGCACTAAAGCTGATTCAAACCAAAACTGCCAAGCGTTGTGAATCCCTCTTGAATGCTTTGTTATACGCGGGCTTTCGACCAAACTGCGAACTCATTACCACTTGGTTCTAGAAAATGAAAACGGCAACCGCCAGGAAATTCGAATATAGGGCGAATGATTTCACCACCACTTTGAACGACTTTATTTAGAGTACCTTCAACGTCAGAGCTGTAGAATACTAAAAGTGCTCCACCCGTATTAGTTTGGCTGCAGCAATCAGCTTTGAAGAAACCACCGTCTAATCCCTGATTTGAAAAAGCTGTATATTCAGGTCCGTAGTCGACAAACTCCCAACCGAAAACTGAAGAGAAGAATGATTTTGTCGACTCTAAGTCTTTTGCGCCAAACTCAACATAATTAAGTTTTTCATGCTGATTCATTTCCTTGCTCCTTTTTGATTGTCCTGATAAGCGTATAACGCCGCATTAAGGGGTGAACAACGCCACCACCTAACCTAAACCATTGTGCCGTAAACACTAAAGCCAGTTCAAACCAAAACTGCCAAGCGTTGTGAATCCCTCTTGAATGCTTTGTTAGTTGCCAAACCTAAAGCTTTGATTTGAAGTTGATTGCCGCTCTGTCAACACTGCTTTTACGTGCTTTGAAAAACTCAAATCAGGCGCAGTTTCAAAGCGCCTGTCACTGAAACCACTTGGAACTCAAAGCGCCGTAGAAAACGGATTAACAACACCAAAACGCTCATTTGAAAAGACAGTGTCACAGAGCTGACTCTCGACCAGTGATCCGGTTTCTGAAACCGAAAAATCCAACCACAAAAGAAACCTGAGAACGATTTTCACAAACCCGAACGATTCAAAATTGAAGTACGAAACGCCACCAAAAACACACTGATTTTAACTCTAAACATTCTGTTTAAGCTACGTTTTCCTCGTTGGCAACTAACGCCCAATTGAGGTGTGAGGCACGCAATACGATGCTCCCGCATACCACCTTAATCACTTAAACCAACGCATAGTAAAAATGCCACGCGTGCCGAATCACTCTTAAATTATTTGTTAGTTGCCCATTTCAAAGCCTAGTGCTAACATTTGTACACACACCAACAAAGGAATACATCATGGACACTAGAATTCAATTTCGTGTTGATGAAGAAACAAAACGCCTAGCTCAACAAATGGCTGAGAGCCAAGGTCGAACTCTAAGTGATGCTTGCCGTGAACTTACTGAGCAACTCGCTGAACAACAAAGAAAAACATTATCTCACGATGCATGGCTAACTGAACAAGTAAACCTAGCATTTGAGAAGTTTGACTCAGGAAAATCTGTTTTCGTTGAGCACCAAACTGCTAAGTCTCGAATGGAAGAGCGCAAAGCCAGAATCCGTAATCGAGGTAAGCAATGATTTTATGGGAAGAAGAGTCACTTAATGATCGTGAAAAGATCTTCGAGTTTCTCTATGACTTCAACCCTGATGCGGCAGAAAAAACTGACAACCTCATTGAAGCAAAAGTAGAAAACTTGCTTGAACAACCTTTAATGGGTGTACAACGAGATGGCATCCGCGGACGATTGCTCATTATTCCTGAGATTTCGATGATTGTCTCTTACTGGGTCGAGGGCGATATCATCAGAGTTATGCGTGTACTCCACCAGAAACAAAAATTCCCTACGGATTGATTGCTCCCCCTGGGGAACTAACGCCGCATTAAGGGGTGAACAACGCAAACCACCCGACCTAACCCATTGTGCCGTAAACACTAAATTTAATTCAAACCAAAACTGCCAAGCGTTGTGAATCCCTCTTGAATGCTTTGTTAGTTGCCAAACCTAAAGCTTTGATTTGAAGCCAATGACTGCTTTGCCAACTATGTTTTTATGTCTTTTGAAAAACTCAAATCAGGCGTAGTTTCAAAGCGACTGTCACTGAAACCACTTGGAACATACAACGCCGTAGAAAACGGGCTAACAACACCAAAAAGCTCCTTTGGACAGACAATGTTACGCAGCTAACTTTCAACATATAAATCGGTTTCTGAAATAGAAAATTCAACCACAAAAGAAACCAACGATCGATTTTCACAAACCCAAATAACTAGAAATTGAAATACGAAAACCTAGCCAAAAACACACGGACATTAGCCCTAAACAATCTGCTTTGGGTACGTTTTCCTCGTTGGCAACTAACGCCGCGTTAAGTGGTGAGCAACGCGCTACCACAGAACTTTAAATTACCACCGTAAACACAAATGCCAAGACTTGAGCCAAAATCGCCACGCGTTGACTGTCCCTCTTGAACGCTTTGTTATGTTGTTACTCACACTCAACTTTAATTGGCAGCCCGTCTTTTAAAGCAAAAAACTCTATACATGCCTTGCCATCAACCATGATTCTCCGAGTGTCTGAATCACTGATGTAAGCGGCTTCACCAAAACTAACAATGCCATCGCGATCTAAATCCATTTCATTAAAGGAATAACGTTCATCAGATAACAAGTAAGCATACGAAAACAAAGTAACAAACGATACTAGCGCCAAGAACCCGAACAATCTTTTAGAGATAGAATTCTGAAACATAGTAATAGTAACCCTGTAGATAAGAAGGTCTGACCCAGCAACATAACGCCGCGTTAAGGTGTGACAAG
The DNA here is from genome assembly GCF_009904725.1 of Vibrio sp. V43_P6S15P86. Taxonomy (NCBI): domain Bacteria; kingdom Pseudomonadati; phylum Pseudomonadota; class Gammaproteobacteria; order Vibrionales; family Vibrionaceae; genus Vibrio; species Vibrio sp. V43_P6S15P86. Next base: position 2,334 of record NZ_WXWT01000316.1, on the reverse strand, counting down.
CGCTTGCCACACTTGAGCGAAGCGAAACCGGCAAGCGTTTGGAATCACCCTTAAACGCTTTGTTAGGTGCGTTTTTAAAAGTTCACCACTAATTTACCTTGGTTTACTTCTCTAATGCTGAGACACTTGGCCCGCAAATTACATTAGGCAAAATAATATGAAACTTTTAGTCCGCAATCTAGCGCGCACCATCACTGAACACGAAGTTCGTGTACTATTTTCTGCTCACGGTAAAGTCACCGAGTGCAACTTGGTTCTAGACCAAGAAACAGGTTTATCAAAAGGTTTCGCGTTTGTCGAAATGCCAGATGACAAAGAAGCAAAAACTGCTATCCAAAACCTAAACCTTTCAAACATTGCTAAAAGCACCATTCGAGTGAAACGCGCTCAAAACTAAACTCAAAAAGCCAGTAGTGACTTCTGCTGGCAATTTTCCGCTTGAGCACCTAACGCCCTGTTAAGGTGTGAGCAACGCAATACCGATGCTTCCGCACACCACCCTAAACACTAAAGCCAACGCATGGTGAAAATGCCACGCGTTGCGAATCACTCTTAAACAGATTGTTATGTTTATTAGCCTATTGCTCCCAACAATAAACAAACCAAACCAGGAGCAAAAATGACTTTAAAAATAAACGGAGGCAATAAGTCTCCAATAGCCTCGCCGCTATACGTATCAAATTTGTTTCCGAGACCAAATAGTGTTGCCCACCCGGTAAGCGCAGCTCCAGTAAAATTGAAAACGCTAACCCATTTTATTTGCGCCTGTACATCTAACTTACCAACAGCGAAACCAATTGATACTACCAACAGGACAATGATGACAGTCATTAACAATGAAGACCAAAAAGCAACCCGTAATCCCTTAACTTCAAGGTCTCTGCGCTCATCGTCATATGTGGAACCCATAATCTGCTTTGCATGCTTGCCAAAGTGCTCCTTACTGAAGAGCAAGAAGAATAATGCTTTGAATAAATACACTTAAATACCAACCTCGTAAACATAACGCCGCATTAAGGTGTGAGCAACGCAATACCAAAGCTTCCGCATACCACCTTAAACACTAAACGCAACGCATAGCAAAAATGCCACGCGTTGCGAATCACTCTTAAATGCTTTGTTATACAAACATCGCATCAAAGTCCGATTTGTCCCTCGACGAATGTTTGCAAAATTCCGGTCGCTACATCTCCAAGCCTGCCACTAGCTGAGATTAAAAAAACCTTTAGTTTCTGCTTTGCAGTAATACGATCTGTTTCTGGAACACTACTATCACTTAACTCATGGACAGCCGAGGTTAACTCTGTTTTATCGCGCCCCGCATATAACTCTATAGCTTTTAGCAGTTCTTGAGCTTCAGAGGGTAGATTCACTGTACCAGATATTTCCTTTGCAATTACTCCATTCGCTGTTTGTATAACCTGGGAATTAATAAATACGTTTCGATCACCACCATACTGCGATGAGCTATCTAAACCATGAAGAACATTGGAAATACGTTTAGGCATAGGAATACTCGATTCGATTATGCTCTCAAGTGCGATTAAATCCTCTTGAGCGACAACAAAGTCTGTTAGTTCAGACTCTAACTCATGTCGAATATTAAGTAATTTTCTTTCTCTCTCATGCTTCAAGTCGACCTGAATTCGACGAGCTTCTTTAGCATATTTCGAGACTAAATCTATGACTTCACGATTATCTAAATTACTTCCTGAGAGCGATAACTTTGCAACTTCAGGGTTTTGGACGCAAGCATCCATAAATGATGAAAACTCTTCAAATTTTGATGACAATGAAGATGAAGCTACATTGTCATCACCAAAAAACTCATGGATTACACCATTATTGGTTTTATATTGGTCGTGTCTCGCATTAAAGCCCGCGACTTTCTGAAGATAGCCACGAAAAAGTTCAAGTAGCTTCTCCGCTTCGCTAGCCCATATGCGTTCTGCAGGAACGTATATTCTAAAAATGAGGTTGTGCTCATTTTTTTCTATGAAAGAAGATGTTAGGACGCTTAACTCAGCATTCTTTTTATATGGTGTTACTCTTAGGTCATACTCGTTAAATAGCGCATATACCGTTTCTAAAACATCAGCACTCGGGGCTTCAAAAAACGAATAGTGATCGTCATCAATATCATCACCAGCCTGGTCTATTAGCATTAAACCCTCGTGGGCAAGTATCAAATTCGGCACTTTTGATAGCTTACTTAACAATTCGTTCGCAATAGCAGAGTACTCGTGATGTGCAAGTGTATCTATCGCAACCTTTGTCAACTTAACAACAGCACACGTCACATCGTAATCATCGAAGTAGGATGAGATACTGCGC
>NZ_WXWT01000200.1:0-5522 GCF_009904725.1 Vibrio sp. V43_P6S15P86 | reverse complement strand
ATGCCTCACCAACCATCAAACCACTGACTCCGAAGACACTTCATGACGATACGATCGAAGAATCGTTATCTCCGTCAGAATATAGGCCGACATTCCGTGTTAAGGCTGTTGATTGAAAGACAAAAAACGTGTTCTATTGAATAACAACAATTTTAAAATCATACAAACGGAAACATCTTGATGCAAAAAACCATTCGTACCATGCCAACCCACAAACATGTGGCTTTGGTTGCCCATGACAACTGCAAACCTGAGCTACTTCGCTGGGTAAAAGAAAACAAAGAAAAACTGCAGAGTCACTTTCTTTACGCGACTGGCACAACCGGACACATGTTGAGCAAAGAAACTGGACTGGCGATTAAGAGCATGATCAGTGGCCCAATGGGCGGTGACCAACAACTTGGCGCTCTCATTTCAGAAGGCAAAATCGACGTTCTCGTTTTCTTCTGGGATCCGCTAAATGCCGTACCTCACGACCCAGACGTTAAAGCGCTTCTTCGTATTGCTAGCGTTTGGAATATTCCTGTGGCAACGAACCGAGCCACCGCTAAGTTCTTGTTTAACTCCCCTCTTCTTGAGCAAGAAGTGGATATTGAAGTACCGGATTACGAAGCGTATCTTGCTGAACGCATGTAAGCTTTGATGCCAACCGAATAACGTAAAGGCGATACTGAGTATCGCCTTTATTATTTCTAAAATTCAGAACTCTGCCTTCAACGCGAAGTGATGATCGGATAATCACCATTGACGAGCTCTTGAACAAATGCAGATCCGGCGCCAGTGTGCGTAATCCAAACCTTCTCTTTAGCACGCGTAATCGCCACGTAAAACAGCCTGCGCTCTTCTGCGTGAGGGAATTTGTCTTTGGACTCGGTCAATGCGCCATCAATGTGAATTTGCTTCTTCTTCGCAGGGAATTGCCCCTCATCCACAGAAAGAATAATGACAAAATCAGCCTCTCGCCCTTTACTCGCATGGCAAGTCATAAAACGAACATCGAGATTAGGAAAACGTCGCAACCAATCGTCATACAAGTCGGGCTTGTGATAATGATTACGTCCTAACAATAAGACTGACTTGGTTTGCTTGGCTTGTTGATTCAATTGATCCAAGATTTTTTCAACTTGGTTGCTCGGTGCGGTATGCACACTCTTCTGCTTACGTTGCTTGTGGCTATTCAGTGTTTTCGGCAATTGCGATGGGTTTTGCTGAACAAAAGTGTTTGCCACATCACCAATCTGATTGTTGAAACGATAAGTCGTATCTAGATGATGAACGGTAGAGTGAGCAAAGCGCTCTTTAAACCCAGTGATAAGATCGACGTCCGCACCAGCAAACTGATAGATGGCCTGCCAGTCATCACCAACCGCAAACAACGTCGCACCCGCTTGTTTCTGTGTGGATTCACACAGTGCTTCAATCAGTGCTAAACGGTCTGGAGAGATATCTTGGTACTCATCGACCATAATGAAGCGCCATGGGGAGACAAATTTCCCTTTATTTACATAATCTGTCGCACGACTGATCATGGTAGGGAAATCCACTTGATTGCTTTCTTTAAGCATTTTCTGCCACGCCGTAAAACATGGCCAACACAAGGCGAGTTCGCTGTTTAAACGAGTATAGTCTTGGTGATTTACCAACTTTTCTTGCACTTGCTTTTTGGTTAGCCCTACCGCCGCTAAATGAGACAGCTGCGAATCTAGCCAAGCGATCAGTTTTGGATTTTCTGAATGGCTTCCTAACTCATCATCCCCTTTTAGGTACGCAATCGGCCATTTGTCTAAATGTTTTTGCCAACGTTTAAAGTTAGTAGGCGTCATCCAATGCTTTTTCAGCCAATCTACACACCATGCCGTTCGCTGGTTGTCATCTAACGCCAACGGACTGATCTCAACAGGCTGTTGCTCAACTTGATTAAGTATATATAAGCCTAGTTGATGGAACGTATTCACACGCACACCGTCTGCGGCCATGCCTACTTTATCCACTAAACGCTCTTTCATTTCAGTCGCGGCATCACGACCGAACGCTAACATGAGAAGCTCTTCTGCTTGAGCTTGATGGCTTTGCAACAAATAGGCAACTCGTGCGGTTAAAACGCTGGTTTTGCCAGAGCCTGCGCCAGCAAGGACTAAGTTGTGATCATCGTTGAGCAACACCGCATATTGCTGGGATAAGTTTAAAGGCGAAGATTCTATGCGATTAAACAGCACTTCCCAATTCGGACGTTCTTCCTCAAGCCAATCACGATTACGCTCACCAAGCGTCGCAGACGTATCAATAAGCCAAGGTTCGATTTCCGCCATGCGATTCGGCATCCGCATTTTGGCTTCTTCTAGAGTGGTTTTCATTTCGCTTAACTCTTGGTTAAGACTTTCCACCCAGGAGACCACTTGAGAGTGCGATAGATAGGCAGGAAGATGCTTAAGTTTGTAGAGCTCTTCTTCCCACTTAGGTAGATACTCAGCCAGTTTTCGGCACTGAGTATTGTGCCATTCTTGATACTGACGAACAGCTTCAAGAGCAAACTTACGGCATTGTGGCCACGGTAGCCCTTGTACTAGCCAGCTTTGTTGTTTGCCTTCGTGCTCATGAGCAAAAAACTGCAAAGAGCTCCATAACAACCCACGCTTTACGCTAACTTTGCCATTCCAGATCGTAAAAGGAATATGTTCTTCACTGCCTATTGAGCTTAATAAAACACTGTTCTCTTTTATTTCGACGTGATGGTACTCATTTTGAATAAAAAACTGTGCTTTGCTAGTGGCAGTGAGCTGCATGAAACGTGCGCCTTTTAATTTAGAAGTTGTCGATTTATATCATTTTAAGGCGCCAAATTGTAGCAATGGCGAGCACCTAAGTAAGCATCTTCTTTTATTCTTTAATAAAATTCACATTACTGTCGATTTAGTAACCTAAAGCTCATTCTATTTGAAGCTGACTTTACAATTATAGACACATTGCGTGGCTGCTTTAGTATAAGTCAATGACATCCCTGTTGATTTTATCAGCAACAACGAATTTTTCTTAAAGTAAATCATAAACGCGCTATAGTGGGTTTGGTAGTATTCCCCCGTTCTTCATCGGAAACATAAGGCGCATTGTGCAAGCAACTTCTAAATTTCGGCTCTACTGGGCAAACAAGACCATAAATTACAGCGTTCTTATCCTAATCACCTTACTGGGTGTGGTTATCCCGACTTGGTACTTCGAGCAAAACACGCTGATCACGCCTCTAATATTGGGCGTTATTGCTGCTGCTTTGGCAGAGAGTGATGACAGCTTCACTGGGCGCATCAAGGCGCTGATTCTGACCTTTCTCTGTTTTGCGCTCGCCGCTTTCTCAATTGAAATCTTGTTCGACACCCCTTGGGCATTTGCATTAGGGTTACTTATCTCAACCTTTGGTTTTATCATTCTTGGTGCGATAGGTCCTAAATACGCGAGCATTGCTTTTGGCTCTTTGCTGATCGCCATTTACACCATGCTTGGCGCACATGAGAGTACTAACATTTGGTTTCAGCCACTGCTGCTTTTAACTGGTGCTGCTTGGTATTACTTCATGTCGATGATTTGGCAGATATTTTGGCCTCTTCAGCCTGTACAACAAAGCTTAGCCAATGTGTTCTTCCAAATGGCAAATTATCTCGATGCGAAAGCCAAGCTTTTTCACCCTGTCACCAACCTAACGCCACAGCCACTTCGGATTGAAGCCGCCAAGTGCAACGCAGCGACGGTGATGGCGCTAAACGCTTGCAAAGCCACATTACTAAACCGCTCGAAACGCGGCCACATTGATGGCCCTAGTGACCGATTCTTAAATATCTACTTCATCGCTCAAGACATCCACGAACGAGTCAGCTCTAGCCATTACCGCTATCAAGATTTAGCAACTGAATTTGAACGTTCTGATGTGCTGTTTCGTTTTAAATATCTTTTGGAATCTCAAGCCCAAGCGTGTCGTGATATTGCATTAGCGATTCAGCTAGGGAATGAATACTCACATACCGATCAGTCCATCTTGGCCTTAGCTGAAGTGCAAAATTCACTTGCTTACTTAGAAGAACAAAAGCAAGGACACTGGAAACGTCTGCTGATGCAGTTAACATATTTATTCAATAACTTAGCGACGGTAGAAAAACAACTTAATAACATTAACAACCCAGATGTCGAAGGCCTCGAAGAAGATACCCTCGCCGATACCAACCCACACACGCTAAAGGCGATGTGGCAGCGTATATCAGCAAATTTACATAAAGATTCGATGCTGTTTCGGCATGCATTACGTATGTCAATTGCCTTAACGATTGGCTATGGAATCATTCAAATATTCAACATCGACCGAGGTTACTGGATACTCTTAACCACTTTATTCGTATGCCAACCGAACTACAGTGCCACTCGCCAAAAATTGACGGCGCGAGTCATAGGCACTTTAGCTGGTTTGTTAATTGGCGTACCATTACTGACTTTCTTCCCTTCTCAAGAAAGCCAGTTAGTATTCATCGTTATTTCTGGCGTGATGTTTTTCGCCTTTCGGATGAACAATTACGGATACGCAACTGGTTTTATCACACTACTGGTCCTCTTCTTATTCAACCAGTTAGGTGAAGGTTACGCGGTTGTGCTTCCTCGACTGGCCGATACCCTCATCGGGTGTGTGCTTGCTGTAGGAGCCGTGCTGGTTATTTTGCCAGATTGGCAATCGAGAAGGCTGCACAAAGTCATGTCGGATGCGATAGATGCTAACAAACAGTATCTCGATCAGATCATTGGTCAGTATCGAATTGGTAAAAAGGACAACTTGAGCTATCGCATTGCTCGTCGTCAGGCCCATAACAGTGATGCCTCACTTTCTTCTGCCATCAGTACAATGCTTGCGGAACCTGGTAAATATCGTGCTGCCGTTGATGAGAGCTTCCGCTTCTTAACATTAAATCACGCAATGCTGAACTATATTTCTGCTCTTGGTGCGCACCGAACTCGCATCGAAGATGAGTCAATTCATAAACTCGTTTTAGATGCTCACCGCTGTATTCATCAGCATCTGGATGTACTTCATAAACAGCTTCACCAGCATTGTGAGGAGTGTGATCTATCTAATATTGACGATGCTGGACTCGAGCAACGCTTAAATGAATGGCGCGATGAAGACGACAGTTCTGCCCGTATGGTATTGCAGCAACTTCATCTTATCTATCGCATGCTCCCAGAGCTTCATTCACTTGCTAGCAAGTTTGCCGTCAGAGTAAGTTAGTAACATTCAAACCATATGTAAGAGGGAAGCGCTATATCGCTTCCCTTTTTCTTTTTACGTTTCCACCTACCCCAAAGTGGGTAATTATGTACCTTCTTAGGAAAAATCTGACGTATCACTTAACACACCTTGACAATATTCGGACAAAAAGCAATCGATCAAATTCTAATCTATTTTGGTTGAATAAATATGTTGTATCCAAAGGATGAAGAATTTCGGGCAACGACGGATAAACCGAATCACGACGAAGGTATTGAGATGA
>NZ_WXWT01000222.1:0-5582 GCF_009904725.1 Vibrio sp. V43_P6S15P86 | reverse complement strand
CAAATGAAGCTTTCAGCAAAAGAAAAGCGTGAAAAGTAGACGAGCAAACCATGAGGCGGACAGCAATGTATTTCAATATTCAGAGGTTCTCGACCCACGATGGTGATGGTATTCGCACCATTCTGTTTCTGAAGGGATGCAGTCTGTCCTGTCCTTGGTGCCAAAACCCAGAAAGCCGCAGTGAAAAGCACTCTCTGCTGTTTGATGAGCGCAGTTGTATGGCGGACTGCCAGCTTTGTATATCGGCTTATAAACAAACCGTAAACGGCGACATGGCGAGCGATGGTATCCGACGCATTGACGATCAAATCATCATCAATCGAAAAGCCATGAGCGAAGCGCAGATCATAGCGCTGCGAAACGTATGTCCAACACAAGCGCTCAGCATATGTGGAGAAGCGGCGAAATCGGACGACCTGTTTGAAGTGTTGATGAAAGACAAGCCTTTCTACGATCAAAGCCAAGGTGGCGTGACATTTTCTGGTGGCGAGCCGCTGATGCAGCCAAGTCTTGTGGCAGAACTTGCCGAACGTTTGCATCAAAACCATGTGTCTACGGCGGTGGAGTCTTGCATGCATGTACCGTGGAAAAACGTAGAAAAAGTCGCGCCGTATATTGATTGCTGGTTAGCGGATCTTAAACACACCGACGAAGAAAAGTTTCTCTGCTGGGCGAAGGGATCGTTAAAACGCATCAAAGACAATTTTAGAAAATTGGCACCAATTGCGAAACGCATTGTGATTCGTATTCCTGTTGTGCCGGGCTTCAATGACACCATTGATGAGCTCAAAGCGATCATTGATTTCGCTGCTTCTTTAGAAAGCTGTCAAGAACTTCACTTGCTGCCGTATCACACCCTCGGCATCAATAAATACCGTTTGCTCGATATGCCTTACGAGTGTTCTGACAAACCATTAAATAATCCAGAACTGCTAGAAAACGCAATGCAATACGCAAGCGAACATACTCAACTTAACGTGATTGTTAGAGGTTAACCATGGACCTACATACCCTTCCAGAGCGAATCAAAGCCCACAAATCGGCACTGGTCAACATCGTAACGCCGCCTATCTGTACTGAGCGCGCAGAGGCTTATACTCGAGCGTATCAGGCAAATGAAGACAAACCTGTGATTGTGCAACGAGCGTTGGCGTTACAAGAGCACTTACGCACTCGCACCATTTGGATTAAGCACGACGAGCTGATTGTAGGCAACCAAGCGAGCAAAGTACGCGCTGCGCCGATCTTCCCTGAATACACGGTGCGTTGGATTGAAGCGGAAATCGACGAACTGGCCGAACGACCTGGGGCTGGTTTTGCGGTAAGTGAAGAAGACAAACAAAGCATTCACGCTATTACGCCATACTGGCGCGGTAAAACGGTTCAAGATCGCTGTTATGGACTTTTTACCGACGAGCAACAAGAGATCCTAGCCAGCACCATCATTAAAGCCGAGGGCAACATGACTTCGGGCGACGCGCACCTTGCGGTGGATAACGAAAAAATCCTGAAGATCGGTATGAACGGTCTGCTGGATGAGGTTCGTCAGCATCGCGCTAATAACGACATGTCGACGTATGAAGGGTTGAAGAAAGAGCAGTTTTATAAGTCCGTCGAAATTGTCTTGCTTGCGATTCAGGAGCACATGGTAAGTTACGCCGATCTCGCTCTGGAAATGGCACAAAACGAAACTCGACCAGAGAGGAAAGCGGAACTGAAGACAATCGCAAAAAACTGTCGTCATGTGGCTTTCCATGCGCCAACCAACTTCTGGCAAGCTCTGCAACTGAGCTATTTTGTGCAGTTGATGTTGCAAATTGAATCGAATGGCCACTCTGTTTCATTCGGTCGGATGGACCAGTTCCTAAACGACTACTACGTGCGTGGTCTTGAAAGTGGTGCGATGAACAAAGCGTTTGCCCTTGAGCTATTGCAAAGCTGTTGGTTGAAATTGCTTGAAGTAAACAAGATTCGCTCTGGTGCGCACTCAAAAGCGTCGGCAGGTTCTCCGTTGTATCAAAACGTCTGTATCGGTGGACAAAAGCTGAATGAGAATGGAGAACCTGAAGACGCCGTAAATCCGCTATCTTGGGCGATTTTAGAGTCTTGTGGTCAGCTACGTTCCACGCAACCGAACTTGAGTGTTCGCTATCATGAAGGTCTGAATCAAGAGTTCTTGATGGGCTGTATTGAAGTGATCAAATGCGGATTCGGTATGCCTGCATTCAACAACGATGAAATCGTCATTCCAGAATTCATCAAGCTAGGCGTCGAGAAAGCAGACGCTTACAACTACGCGTCTATTGGCTGTATTGAAACCGCTGTTCCAGGCAAATGGGGTTACCGTTGCACGGGCATGAGCTTCATCAACTTTGCGCGTATTTTACTGGCTGCGCTTAACGAAGGTGTGGATGCAACGACGGGCAAAGCCTTCTTGCCGCATGATAAGTCGCTAGCAAAAGGCAACTTCGAGAGTTTTGATCAAGTCACAGCCTCTTGGGCGGAGCAAATTCGCTACTACACACGTAAATCGATTGAGATCGATACCGTAGTCGACAGCGTGCTTGAACAGCAAGCGCAAGATATTTTCTGCTCATCGCTGGTGGATGACTGTTTGGCGCGTGGTAAAACAGTAAAAGAAGGCGGAGCGAAATACGATTGGGTATCTGGCCTGCAAGTGGGTATCGCCAATTTGGGTAACAGTTTGGCGGCGATCAAACATTTGGTGTTTGAAGAAGCACAAATCAGCCAAACGGAATTGGCAAAAGCATTGGAAGAAGACTTCGATGGTATTGAGAACGAACAACTTCGCCAACGCTTAATCAACTTCGCGCCAAAATACGGCAATGACGACGATTATGTCGACCAACTGCTGGCTGATGCTTACCAAGTTTATATCGATGAGTTGGCGCAATTTGTCAATACACGTCATGGGCGCGGACCAATTGGTGGTGGCTACTACGCGGGAACATCGAGCATCTCTGCCAACGTGCCATTTGGCGCATCCACGATGGCAACACCAGATGGTCGAAAAGCGAAAACGCCACTGGCGGAAGGCGCAAGTCCAGCATCGGGCTCTGACCGTTTGGGACCAACGGCGGTGTATAACTCAGTCGGTAAAATTCAAGCCAATAAAATCCTAGGTGGCGTGCTGCTTAACCAGAAGTTAAGCCCAGCGGCTGTTGCTTCAGAAGGGGATAAGCTCAAGCTATCGATGCTGATTCGCACCTTCTTTAATCACCACAAAGGTTGGCACGTACAGTACAACATCGTTTCTCGTGAAACCTTGCTGGCGGCGAAAAAGAACCCAGAACAATATCGTGACCTTGTCGTGCGAGTCGCGGGCTATTCAGCCTTCTTTACCGCGCTGTCACCAGACGCGCAGGATGACATCATCGCTCGTACCGAACACGAGTTGTGATGGCCTCAACCCCTGTTAATGCAGAAGGCACCGATTGGTGCCTTTTTGTTTACTCTTCAATGGTTATGTCACTAGAACCGGGAAGCTGCGACACAAAACTGGAGCCCATGAGCTTAGAGGGTGTGTATACACCGGCTTCAGGCTTTGTATGTAGTAGGTGTTCTACAATCGCCAGAGATCCCGTTACGGTTAAGCTGTAGCCATTGGCCGTTTGTACTCGTGCTGTTTTGCTTTGTCCGAGTTTGTTGCTTGCTTTACCCCACACATATGTGGGTAATTGGTTTCTTTGCTCCTCATTCGGTCCTTTTACGGTTCTTTCAATACGGCTTTTTATGAGGTTTTGTACCCAGGTTATGCCGAGAAGGGGGCGAACCCAATTCGCTCGTTTAGCGTTTTTTATCATGTTTGGCGATCCGGGAATAAAAACATCAATATTCTCAATCCCCGTGGTGTAATAGGCGGTTGAAACATCGCCCCACGGAATGGTCATCGCAAGTTTTTCGCCGTCACCAAAATCAATGTTGCGAACTTTATACGCTAGCGGAACGGTGGTGATTTTTCCGTTAAGCCGCACTTTACCGCCTTGAGCCAAACCTTCGACAGACGTTTTCGCCGTGCCCGGAGAAAAACCAGAGCGAGAGTCAAAACCGAGAGACAAGTGTGTTGCATCTGGTAGCGCAGCTTTCAATGTGGCTGCAATGCAATCCGTTGGAATAACATCAAATCCAACACCGGAGCACAATACGACACCAGCTTCCTTTGCTTGTGATTGCAGCGTTTGTGCAAACTCAAACACAGAGATCTCACCTGTAATATCGAGATAATGTGTGCCTGCATCTAGGCACGCTTTCATCATCGGTTTTGCCGTCGAAGAAAAGGGGCCTGCGCAGTTTAATACCAGTGATGAACCCGAAATATGTTGGACCGCGCTGCTTTTATCCTCAAGAGAAAAAGCAAGACTTTGCAGCCCTAGTTCAGCCGCTAGGCTTTGTACTTTCTCTAAACTTCTACCAGCAAGGATTGGGTGGTGACCCCGTTTTACGGCCTCTCTCGCAATCAGCTCGCCTGTATAACCATTGGCTCCGTATATGATCCAACGACCTGGGGATGATGCCGGTGTGTTATCTTTCATCAAAAAGCTCCTATCAATGCCTGCTTAAAGAGGTTTCTGGTCATTGGCTTTTTCTTGTTGAATTGTGGTCAAGCCTTGTTCGAATGTGGTGATTTGAAAATCTGGAAAACGAGTCTGAAACTTATCCGAAACAAAAAGGTTGTCAGATTCGTAGCGAGGCAAAAGCTCGGCTGCATCTCGAATGGTTTGATTAAATCGCCCAGCTAGCCACAATTGCCAGCGCTTGATGACTTTGTATTTCGGTTGAACGTTAAAAACCTTTGCTGCAACAGCGATAAACTCCCGATACGTCAGTCGACGATCATCGCAAGGCAAATGCCAAGTTTGTCCGTAAGCATCGGGCGTATTCCCAATTAGCGCCATCGCTCGGCTTGCGTCTGGCGTATAAATTAAGCTGCGTTTGGTGTCATCACGTAAAAACACTTTTGCGCTCTTTTTGTTAAGTAGATTATCGATAATGGCGGAATTAGTGATGCTTTGCGTTTTCCCCGGGCCGTAAAACTCCGGAGCACGACAGATAACGGCTTCGATTTCTCCTTTATTCATCGATTCTAGCAGCATGTCAGTAATGACCGCACGAATTCGACCTTTTTCTCCATTGGGCTGAAATGGTGCATCTTCTTGTTGAGGCGTATCCGTTTGCGGGTACATGTAGGTATTATCAAAGTAAACAAGCTTTGCTTGATGAGTTTTACATGCGGCGCTGACATTACGCATCATTGTTGGCCACTGTTCCACCCACAGTTGGGTATCCATTGGTAGCCCTGCAGTAAGGTAAACGATACTAGAACCTTTTACGGCATCTGATGTTTGTTTCGCGTCGAGCAAGTCCGCTTTTACCAGTTGATCCGTCTCGTTGACTCGATGTGGATTGCGGCTCACCAATCGGATGTCGCTCGTAAAGTCTCGTTTTAGGCTTAATGCCAGCTCACGGCCAATTTGCCCACTTGCACCCAATATCGTTTGCATTCACCAATCTCCTGCTGTGTTGCTTTGATATTCATCCTAACGTTAAAGTTAGGTTTAAGG
>NZ_WXWT01000018.1:0-5641 GCF_009904725.1 Vibrio sp. V43_P6S15P86 | reverse complement strand
GAATACCACAGCGCAAAAGAAGTATTAGACGCAATGCCAGAAGGTTCGGCTGACTACGACAAGCAGAAAAAGCACTGTGAATCTCTATTTGCTAATGCCGAGCGCTTTTTTAAGCGAAATCAGTAGGCTAATTTAACGCCTAGATAAACATCCGGCAAACACCATATACGGTAAGGGAGCATCTGCTCCCTTACTTTCAATTAAACCCAACCTTCCGCTAAGTACATCAGTCGCAATTGACTTGGTGAGCCCAGTTTATCTAATGCATCCAACTGAGCGTCACTCAGGTTTGGGCATTTATCAAGGTATACTCGTCCATTTTCGGCATCAAGTGGCAGTTTGTAAGTCAACTTTTCATTGATTTGACTCGCCTCCCCTTTATCAATCGCTCGAACTGCAGGCATGAGCCAATCCCAATCTTCGCCCAACAGCTTTTTAAACGCACTATGAGCAGTTGCCTCAGTTTTACTTGGCGCATCTTCTGGACTTAGCTTCAAGATAGAATCAACGTCAGGGACTAAGTGTTCACTTGGCTCTGAGCCCAACATCTTTTTCAACGTTAAGCGAGCGGCTTCCATCTCTTGTGCTTCTTTAGGCGCTTGAGGTGATGTCATCGCCGTGTTTTCTTTAGGACCAAGGTACGCCATCAATGCGCGTACAGAAGCTGGATCTTGCATGCTGAAGGTAAAGTCTCCTTTGGCATTAGAAACTTCAAGCCTTGGTAAAACACCAGACATCTCACCTTGCATGAGTTGTTCTTTGACTTCTGTATTTAGTCCGTATGCTCCAGCTTGGTTCGCAACAAAACCACCACCACTGATAATGCCAGTCGTGGCAGCCGAACCAATGGCTTCTTTTGCTATCGGCGTAACACCCGCTGTCGCTACCGAGCTCACACCAAAAGTACCCAAGCTCCCTGTCGCCATACCCAATGTTGCCCCAACTGCACCTTCAGCTGATAACATTGCATGACCTTGAGCCAATGTTTGTTGCATCGGCATAGAGAGACGTTGGTCTCGCCCTGGAAGCTGCGAAATTTGCTCCAGCTGATGGTGGTAAGCTTCAGCATCGCCATTGACTGCCGCTTTGTGCAGCTCACGTCCTGTTGAAATTAATAGCCCTACGCCAGGCAAAGCTAGGTTGATGACTGCATTAACGCCAGAACCTTTCAGTTTTTCTTTGCCCATCTGTAACAGTTCGGCACCAAAACCATCCATTTTCCCCGGGCACTGAGCCTCTAAACTCACCTGCATACGAGGATCTTTGCTGATCGCGTCAAACGTATTTTTAAGCTGCTGGTACGTATCGCTGCTCACCTTGACTTCATCCAACAAGCTGACAACTTCTAAGATTTTGCGCTCAGTAAGCGGCTCACCGCGATAACCAGAAGGGCTAACTAATGAGTAAGCTAGCAAGGCAACCTCAGGCTTTTCTTGTTTAAGTAGCGCCTGTTTCAAATCAAGGTGAGTTTTGATGTTTTCTTGGAAAAACTTAGTGTATTTACTTCTCAACACGCCTTCGTGGATAGAAGCAAACTTGTGACCTTTGTGGAACGTTGAAGGTTCTTTTACCTCGCCTCTTTTACTGATCACTCGGTCATCTTTTTGCGCAGCGACTGCACGAAACTGTTCTAGATCAGGGACTGGGCTTTGGCTGATTTTTTGCGTTGTATTGACCATTTTTCTCTCCTACACACGAAGTGATTGAACATGAGCTTGTTCATGATTAGGGGTAGTTGGAATCGCTTGATCCAACATTGCAAAACGCGCTTGCCACAATTCAGTCTGTTCAATAACCTCATGAAACCAAGCAGTAAGATTCGTCGTGTTTAGGTGCTCAACGGGTTTACGTCCCGCTAAGACAAGCTGTCGACCATTTGGGGCTAAAGCAAGTGCAAGGCTGCCACTACCGATGCCCTGATAATTAGCATGAGCAAGAAGCTCTAAACCTTTGAGTCTTTGTTCGCCCGACTTTTCTAATCCTCCGAACGTCACGGACAACATTAAGTCATCCGTATCTGTCGCGATGAAATACAGCATGTAGCGATCATCGACCAGTAGCTGACAACGTTCATTGTCTTCAAAATTCAGTTCGGGCAACTCATTGAGTTGGCAAAACTCCAAGAGCAGTTGTTGAATCGTGTTCATAACTTTTTCCTTTTGTTTCAATAACTCTATTGAACAACGATTGCAGATTGAACGATGTCGGTAATGGCTTTATTTTTGTCACTTTTTCGCCTTCATTGTGAGGTTTTTCGCAGAAATCTCGCTCTAAAAACGAGTTGCCAGAGTAATCAAAAAGAGCAGCTCAGGGCTGCTCTTTTAATCAAGGTTAGATGATTAGCATTATGTGGTTTCTCACTTCTTTTGCAGAGTGACTAACCCAGTTTATGGCTATCAAAAATGACTTCTGTTGGCGGGAACATATTCGAAACAGGTGGTCGTTGCGCATCTCCAAACATTGGTGCACCGAATGCGGATGTGGCCCAAGGGTCAACAATTTTCACATCCTTACTCCATGTTGATGGATCTTTAATATCACTCCCCTCTTGTCGACCAACCAGTACATAAAGGTGTGTACCTGAATGACCCTTTTTAAACGCAACCACTTCTACTTTAGGCTCACCTTCAGGTGTGCCTGACATGCCTTGAATCATCTCAGCAGCGGCAGCAAAGGCAAATGTAGTACAGCAGCCGGCTTTCGCGTTTTGTACTGCCTTAGCAATGTTCTGTAGAGTGCTTAATTGCGGTGCGGTTCCTCTTTGTGCTGCAGCTTGAACTCCGTTTGCGGACATAGTCGCTCGTTGATCTTGCATGATTCGCGCTTGATTCGCGTGAAGCGCTTCTAATCTAGGCTTTCCTTTGGTTTCATAAAACTGCGAACCTTTTACACCAAATGTATTTAAGTCTGTACAGGCAAAATCACCAAGCTTTTGAAGGTTAGTTTTATGTTCGTTGATCAGCGCTACACTCGATGAGGTTTTATTCGCTTTAGAAGAAGAGGCCGCCGTTTGTGGGGCTGGCCAATGTGAGCTCGGACCAGACGACAATCTCTCAAGATTTTTCAGACTACCAAGCGTTAACTTGTTTTCACCGTTCAACACATTTTGCAGCATCAACTTCGCAACGTCTTTAGGAATGCCCTGCTTCGTGAGCAGATTCACCACAATGTCTTTCGCTTTATTCTGGTGGCTAATACGCGCGCTGACGCTTTTGTTTTTAGGCGAACCTTCTTTAACAAAAATATCTTTGCCATTATGCGCTCGAACCTCTTTATCGTCAGCTTGATTTTGTGTCGCCAAATGGGACGTTAACTGACTCAACGAATGCATGTGTGATGTATTAATATTGACCATGTTTGATGCCTTAAACCTGAATAAATGCGTGTACGTCTGTTTGGCTAAAATCTACGACCGTATTGTTCTGAAATAACTGAGCCCAAGTATCCACTAGCTCATTCAGTTGAATCATCAAGTTAGCAATGTTGGTGAGTTCACTTTCGGCCGCAATGGCAACCTGAAGAACCACATCTTTAGTGGTTGGATTAACGCAAAACTGCACACCGCCGGTTTCTCGATATAAGAAGTTGTATTCAAGTAAAACTTGAAGTTTGTCTAACGTAATATCCTCTTGTTCTATGTGCAGGTTTTTAGAAATCAACAACTCGCCTTTTTCCTCCACGAGCAGAACATCGACACTGTTATTTTCAGCAAAATGCAGTGACCACATTTGATCGTCATACGCTGTCACGCGCTCAAGGTTCAGCACTTCTCCCAGTTCAGAGAGAAGCATATTAATCTTTCCTGTATCCATGTTGTGTCCTGTCTAATTTAATATACCTAAGTAGCCTCGAAATATCTGATGCAACGAGACGACTTGGGTATAACGGCTTATTTAAATAAGCTCATAAGGATAAGAGCGATTTTATGGCGTAATAGGCACAAGAGCTTTATTTAAACGTCTCAATTTTATTGCTATTAGCCGTTTTAGCGAGGTAGAAAAATGAAGAATAAGTTGGATAAAGAAATAAGAAAAGAGCGGCAATCGCCGCTCTAAAATTGGAATAGAAGAGAAAAATTACTTGATACCGTGAAGGCTGTTCTCTGCGTTCATAGCTAAAGGATTGAATGAGTCGTTACGAAGTTCTGCTATCGCGTATAGCATGCGTCCCATGCGACCGTTTCCATCGGTGAACCCGTGATACCCAATGACTCCTGCAAACAAGTGTTTACCCAGGTCTTTATCCGCCACTGGGTTTTCTTTCAAAAATCCTTCAATGTGCTGCTTTAGCATCCCCTCACCGCCAATACTTGAAGGCAAAGTACCACCCGAAATATTTGGCCCTCGGTAGTCACGTTCAACATCAGGTACCAATCGAGCGTGTAGCTCTTTTAAGTTGTCCATATTCAATAAGTCTTTACCATTAGACGCGTATTCTTTAAGTAAAGACGTAATGTTTTCGGCGTCGTTTCCTTTAGAGTTAGAAGCATTAATGATCCACGCCGCAGCTCGTTCGACATTATCGGTGACGCCACTTTTGTTAAACGCGTCCTCTGCCAGTCCTTCAGCGTATACACCTTGGCTTAGATCGGTGCTTGCTAGACCTTCGATATGGCGTTGCGCCGATTTAAGATGCATCACCTCCATATCAAACACCGCTTGCATTTGATTGATGCTACCTGCTGGATTTTTTTGCGCTGCAGACACACCGCCGCCATAGTCTTTTACTACACGTCCAGCAAGCGACTTCGCTGCACTTTCGCCAATCAGTGATGTGAGGTTTTTACCAGAATCGGTTTCTAGCATTGATTCTGTCATTGCTCGCTCCGCTAACTGGTTTAGCTCAGCAGAGTGCGATTGGACCGTTTTGCTATCCAATTTTGCGAATGCATTTAATACATCTGATGCGGTTTTTATGTTTCCATCTTTGAAGAACATTTGTCCATGCTCAACAGAAGAAGCTGCTCGTAAACGCTGAGCTTGGCCTTGCTCATTATCAAATACGGCTTTTGTAAGAGCTTTCGCAACCGATTGTGAGCTGCCTTCGCGAAACAATTTTCCTGTCGCTTCAAAAAATCGCGCTACCGCACCATTAGTAGGATTGGTACGAGTAAATTCTTGGGTCGCTGCGTTGATTTGGTATTCTTTGCCACCAATACTCAGCTTGCCTTCGTTTAGTATCTCGTTGCGAGCTTGCGGCATGGCAGCCTGCAATGCGCTAACACTTCCAAAACTGATCATGTTTTAAACCCTTAATGTGGAAAAATGAGTAGTACTCGTTACCGGGACTTCGGTTGTTTTATTGGTTACTTTTTGCGTGTTCGCACTTTTTAACCATTCGATGAAATTCGCTAATGATTCATCAAGAAAAGAAGCAGTTAACAGTTGCTGGTGCAGGTGTATGAAACCGATGTATCCCGTTTCTACCTCCCAGAATACCGCTGGAGAGCCTTGCGTTAAGGCATCTTTCATATGTTGATGCAAAACATCATCACTCGGCTTATCGCCTGAAATCAGCCCAATAAGTGTCAGGCGATCTTCTTGTGCGCGAATTGTGATTGCTGTGTTTTGGTCAATGAGTAGATGACAACAATCATCCTCATCAAAAACCAGCGACTCCAGTTGGCAGCGGCTGGCAAAAT
>NZ_WXWT01000493.1:0-5675 GCF_009904725.1 Vibrio sp. V43_P6S15P86 | reverse complement strand
GCGCCCTTTTTACTTCGCTTCAGGGCTCTTCCCCGTTGCGTTGGTGGCTACTTTACGGATTGAGAGAAGATAGTCAAACAAAAATCTTTCATTTTCTGTTTGTTTGATTTCTTTTAAGCCGATTAGACCAAAGTTCGATCTTATCGGCTTAAAACGAAGCAATATAAATCTAGCTTCCTGTACGTTTTACTCAATAGAATTTCAATGTCACTTAGTAATTACCGACCCGTTTAAGCAACCTGCCCACAACATTAGGATGATAAGACCACGTGTGATCAAACATCGACATCAATGCCGGGTTTCCGTATTTAGATAGGCTGATCGCGTGAAAACGGTTTTTCTTCGCTTTAAGCGCATCCACTTTGGCAAGCAACTCGTCTTGTTGTTTTGGCGCGATAAAGTCGGAAATGACCACCATATCGGCATTTTTGTACTTATCACCGCTCATCAAGTCGATAGATTTGATCAAAGTTGGCTCTAAGTCTGTACCACCATGGAAGCTATAAGTTAAAAAGTCCGCCGCCTCGCGCAGACCATCTTGTTTGGTTAGCTCATACGTAATGTGTTCCGTCGAAAAAATAATGACATAGCAGTCACGCTGCTCCGCTAATGCGATTTGCATCAGAGCATAAGCCATGGCTTTGGCGCATTGCTCAGGAAACCCGCTCATGGAGCCGGACGCGTCCACACACACAATAAACGGTCCTTTTTCGATATCTACCGCTTTGTTGTCAGGTCGGTGAGCTTTAACTTTACGTAACGTGCGCGATTTGCCTTGTGTACGGTAGTTCATAAGTCGTTTATCGATTAAGTGTTTATAGAACACGACCTCGAGTTCAGGATACGCCAAAAACATCGTTTCGTTGGGAAGTAGCTTATTTAAATCATCGCTTTCGTGAATGCCGACAATATCATCTGTCGCTTCATCACTCTTCTCTTCGATCATTTGTAGCTCTTCAGTAGGCGCGCGGTTAAGTTCGGGATCATTCACTTGCCCCGCCATACGGCCAAGTTGCTCGGCTATTTCTTGCAAGCCTTGGTGCTTCTTCAGAAACTCCGCATGGCGTTTCATCACTGTTAAGTCAGTTTTGCTCAACTTGGCAGATGCCATATCCCATAAGCGCCCTACACTTTCAGCATCACCCGACTCCGTGACCTTATCCATATTACGCATGGTCTCCATACGCTGATACAGGTCATTCAGCACTTTCTCTTTATTGGCCTCAAGCTCGCTTACTTGCGCTTGCTTAATCGCATCGGCTAGGCTTTGGTACCATTGATCACAGAAGTAATGTGGGAACATGGGATTATTCATCCCCTTGTTCTTCTCCATCATTCGGCGAGCCTGCATATAAAAAGCGGAGTGCCACTCAAGCTTTTTAATCACATCTTCGATGTTTTCGAAAAACGCCTCTTCATCCCAGTGAATGACTTCTTGATATAAAGACAGCTCTTGTTGGAAACGCTCTGTCTCACATACCTTGGTAATCCGTTTTTTAACACTGCCCCTCCACTTTAATAAGTGGCCTTTGACTGAAGATTTAACGCCTCGGTTTTCTGCCATCATCATGACTTGTGAACGCGCCATTAAATCATTAACTGCACTATCGATGATGCCAGAGTCGGCTACCATCAGCGCGAGGTTAAGTCCGTCTGCACCTAGCATGTCGTCTCCTTATGAGAAAAACTGATGTAAGTTTTTAAAGCGTTGAATAACTTTCTCGCTTTCAGCTTGGATAGACTCAAGTCTCTGACTGACCTGCTGCAGACTCGACTCCATTAGGCGTGGTAATTCAGGATCAACAAAGCTATGCGGAAGCGCATCATGGAAATTCGCTTTTACCTTGCGCATATGGTGTTCTGCTTCACTGAGTTGATTTACGGCTTTTTCACTCTGCGTTAACCATTTTTGGTAAAGCTCTACATCCAAGCCCTCTTGAGTCACTAAGCTCACCAGAATGCCTCGGTTTGCGATATCACGGATAACTAGGTTATTTGCAGCATCAACATCAAATCGTAAACGGCACATGTTGGTGTTTTGATTGACGTATCCATACACATCACCGTGTCCTTCTTTGATGACTCGGTCTAGTTCATCTTTTGGCACGTAAACCCAGCGGCTATCGCCTTTCTCTGATTCTGAAACCGACATGTTGCTTTGCAAAATAACCAGTTTAACTAAGTTAACGGCTGCGCCAACTTTGTAGGTCTTAGCTTTAGAGGTATCAAAACGCATGGTTTCTTTGCGCAGAATACCCGTTGCCGCTTCAGACGTTAACGTCATGCGGTAGGCATCTTCAAGCTCATGCTGAACATCGACCAAAGACTCGCGACAGTATTCAATTTCCTGTTCGGCGTCTTGTTGGTCAAATGCATGTTTTAGGGCGAACTCTTGTACCACTTCGCGTACCACG
Source organism: Vibrio sp. V43_P6S15P86 (assembly GCF_009904725.1). Taxonomy (NCBI): domain Bacteria; kingdom Pseudomonadati; phylum Pseudomonadota; class Gammaproteobacteria; order Vibrionales; family Vibrionaceae; genus Vibrio; species Vibrio sp. V43_P6S15P86. The sequence goes on along the minus strand of NZ_WXWT01000493.1, from coordinate 3,261 downwards.
TCTCGCGATTCAGGGCTGTTCCATAAACAATCTTGCAGCAACAGTAGATCAAGTGGGTTGATTTCATCGCGTCCATTAAAAAACGCGCTCGCTTTTAGCAATTTCACGGCTTTCTTCCAGCGGCGGTCAGACACATACATGTCGGTATTAGCGACATCGCCAAACTGAGCTTCGACTTTGCTTTCTAACATCGTTTTAAGCTGGAAAAGCTTCTCGAATGCATTATCGGTTAACGTCAGCTTGTCGAGCTGCTGTTGCCATTGATGATATTCTTCATCTGTTATTGCTAGCCCTTCTGGCACTTGTGCCTCTTGTGACGTGCCTACCGTCAACATCGACTTAAAGTTTTGTTTATTCTGAATTCGATTCACAAACACGCGCACCAACATGCGGTCATAGAGTGCATCCAAACCGCTGTCTTCATCTGGCAGTTCATTGGACGCCGATACCAACAAACGCATTGGCACACGCTCAATATCGCTGCCATTTTTGAAGGTTTTCTCATTGACCACTGTCAGCAATGTATTCAGAATGGCGGGGCCCGCCTTCCAGATTTCATCTAAAAATACGACTTGTGCGGTTGGCAAATACCCTTTAGTTAAGCGAACATAACGACCGTTATCTTTGAGTTCTTGAATACTCAGTGGCCCAAAAACTTCTTCAGGTGTTGAGAATCGCGTCATCAGGTATTCAAAGTAACTGCTATTATCGAACGCTTGGATAAGTCGCTTGGCAATTAAGCTTTTTGCAATGCCAGGTGGGCCTAAAAGAAAAACACTTTCACCAGCAAGTGCCGCAAGGAGGCAGAGCTTGATGGTATGTTCGCGTTCATAAACGCCATCCGTTAACGCTTTAGCCAACTTGTTGATGCGTTCTGAGAGAAGCGCTTTTTCGGCATTTGAGGCAAATAAGGTTTGTGTCATACGTTCTCCGGCTGCTGAACTGGTATTGCGTTAACATTTTTATACACTTGTTATAACTTTGTTACAAATGTATTTTGTTGAATTCCCCTTATAGCAGATGCTTACCCCCTTCTTTAGCCAGCAATCAAAGTTTCCATTTATGAGATACAGCTCACTGAAAGTGCAAACGCTTTCGTTGTGTTGCAACATTTTTTGCTTTTGTTTCCCACCATTTGTGGTTAATGTCGAAAAACGTCAAAATGCGGTAACAGCTAGGGTTAATAACTGCATGAGCAAAATAATTCATAAATGGAAGCAAATTTCTCTGATTGAAGAAGAGGTTATGCTTCCTACAGGACAGGCAATTACGCACACCACAATCCATCATCCGGGCGCTGCGGTGATTCTCCCTATTACAACGGAAGGAGAGATAGTCCTTGTCCATCAATTTCGCCCTTCACTTAATAAATGGCTTTTGGAGCTTCCTGCTGGTACAAGAGAAGGCAATGAAGACCCTCTCTGCTGCGCGAAAAGAGAGCTAGAGGAAGAAACGGGCTATAGTGCAGAAAAATTCACTTCTCTCGGCCAAGTCACTCCCCTTGCCGGATTTTGTGATGAGATACAGTACCTATTTGTTGCTGAGAAGCTCAGCCAAACCAACCGTTACGAATGTGATGAAGATGAAGTGATTGAGGTTGTTACCTTGTCACTCCAACAACTCGAAGACAAGATTATTGATGACACAATTACCGATGCCAAAACGATCGCTTGTTTAAGCAAAGCGCGCCTTTGCGGATATATTTAGGACTTTGACCAAGGAGACATTCATGGATTTTCGATCAGATACCGTTACACAGCCTACCCAAGCCATGCGAGAGGCCATGTTTAAGGCCCCCGTTGGGGATGATGTTTATGGTGATGACCCTACGGTCAATGAGCTTGAGGAGTTTGCCGCAGAGCTTGCAGGATTCGAAGCGGCTTTGTTTACTACTTCAGGCACGCAAGCCAATCTGCTCGGCCTAATGGCGCATTGTGAACGCGGAGATGAATATCTGTGTGGGCAGCAAGCACATAACTACAAGTACGAAGCTGGCGGCGCAGCAGTACTTGGGTCAATTCAACCTCAACCAGTCGAAAATAACCCAGATGGCACACTCCCATTTGATAAACTGGCAGCGGCGATTAAGCCAGATGATTGTCACTTTGCTCGTACCAAGCTGCTCAGCTTAGAAAACACTATTAATGGCAAAGTGCTGCCTCTGTCTTACTTAGCAGAAGCTCGTGACTTCGTGAATAAACATAACTTGCAGATGCATCTCGACGGCGCAAGAGTATTCAATGCAGCGGTTGCTTTAGATGTTCCGGTAAAAGAAATCGGTCAGTATTTTGATTCAATGACGATTTGTCTGTCGAAAGGTTTGGCTGCCCCTGTTGGTTCGTTACTGCTTGGTAGCAAAGAGTACATCGCAAAAGCACGTCGCTTAAGAAAGATGGTCGGCGGTGGTATGCGTCAAGCGGGTATTCTTGCCGCAGCTGGCAAACTTGCCCTTACCGAACAAGTGGAACAGCTAAAACAAGATCATGTCAACGCAAAAAATTTAGCAGAAGGTTTAGCAGAACTGCCTGGTTTTTCAGTCAACCCTGATTTTGTTCAAACGAACATCGTGTTCGCGAAGCTTGATCCTCAAGTGGACATAGTAAGTATCGCTGCGAAACTAAAGGAACAAAATATCACGATAACACCTGGAAACCCCATTCGTTTCGTGACTCATAAAGACATTTCAGCGCAAGATATCGACAATTTCTTATCAAGCATTAAATCTCTGCTTTAGTTTGATTTTGATCATTGAGCTTCCCCTAAGGGGAAGCTTTATTGTATCGATATGACTTTTTAGCGAATAGACAATCTTCATGTTCAGATTTGTATTTCTAACCTCTCTTATTTTCTCTTCCGCTAGCCATGCCGCGCCTTTTGGTGATGCTGATAAAGGTAAAATCAAATCCCCTAGCTGCGTCTATTGTCATGGTGCCACAGGCGTCGCAGGTAATGATGCCTATCCAAATCTTGCAGGTCAAAATGCCCAGTATCTATACGATGCGATGAAGTCTTACCAAGCAGGCGAACGTAAAGGGCCGCTTGCCGAAATGATGGGCGCACAGTTAAGAATGTTAAATGATGACGATCTCCGTGATGTCGCTGCATTTTATGCAGAACAGACGCAAGACAAATGATTTGTTTATCTCGACTCACAACAAGAGCTTGTGAGCCCCCGAACCGAGCCAAAACATTTAACCAAACTTTGCTTGTAAAATAATCACAATGACTTCACTTCAAATATTTGATGAATTTATAGTTCAA
>NZ_WXWT01000249.1:0-5679 GCF_009904725.1 Vibrio sp. V43_P6S15P86 | reverse complement strand
GCCTGGACACGGTGCAGGCATATAATAAATCAATAAGTTAGAAAGAAATTTAATCTATAACTTATGACATCAAACCGCTCTATTGCAGCGGTTTGATTCTATTTGGATCACAGTTTCCCCGTAATAAATGCGATAAAAATGACGTTCTTGTTAAATTTTCATACTTCTTACACTTGGGAGTTGCAATCGGGCAATGAACGATGCACTCTCGATGACCACTAATTTGCTTAGGATAAAAACAATGAAATTGATCAAGCCTTTAACTTGTGCGCTTGCTCTCGCAATGAGTGGCATGGCATTCGCAGATGTAACCGTGAGTGTTCCTGACAACGTTTCAGTATTAGCGGCTAACGGTGAAAAAGCAGACCTTTCGGGTGGTTTTTTCGCCTCGGAAAGAACATTAACGTTACCTGATGGCGTTAACCAAGTCGTATTTCGCTTCGCCCCTTACTTTAACCAAGGTAATGACCGTTTAAGTGTTGAAAGCGATGTTATCGTTACACGATTTGACGCTGCCAATGCCGAGCTGACACTACAAATGCCTGAATACCGCAACCTTCGCGATGCGGAAGAAAAGATCAAGGACTTAGATTGGAAACTGGTTGATGATTCAGGCAACACCGTCGCCGTTGAGCAAGACAAATTGATCAAACCGGGTATGCAAATCGGTCGTGATTACGTGCGTGAAGTGGAAAGCTACAACAAAACAGGCGGCGTTGCTGCTATCGCTGTTGCTGGTGCAGCCGTTGCTCAACCAGTCACACTGCCAGCAAAGATTCCTGAAGATATGAAACAAGCGAGAGCGACTGCGGTTAAATCAGATTCGACAGCAGAAGAGATGCTGCACTTCTGGTACCAAAAAGCAGACGCAGAAACCAAAGCTCGCTTTAAAGCGTACGTTAATCAACAATAAGTCTGATTAACTCTATCGATATTAAAAAAGCCACTTCATGTGGCTTTTTTGATCGAACAAGCTAGGACGTTTGAACGACTTTGGTATTGGTGATCATCATGTCTTCAATATGGTTATATCAATTTAACCAAACGCTACCAGTAACGCTCATAGATGATATTGCCTCCTGTTTTAGGACGATACTTTTCCAACCCAAGCCCTTGTAAGACTGGCAAGGTATCTTTGATCATCTGCGGGTTCCCACACATCATGACAAAACTACTTTGAGCAGAGAATGGCACATCAGCAGCGTTGGACAGTCTACCCGATTCGATGAGTTCAGGAATTCGACCTTGTAACTGACCATCCACCACTTCCCTACTGACTATCGGGATGTACTTTAATCTGCCTTCATATCGTTGCTGTAGTTGCTCAATCAGATATTTGTAGACCAAATCTTTTTCGTAGCGAACCGCATGAACAAGTACAATTCGCTCATTATGGGGTGGTAAGTTTATATCATCCAGTAGCGATAAAAACGGTCCAATACCTGTACCTGTAGATAGCAGCCACAGATCATGAGCCTGTTTAGGAATAGAGTCGTGGATTAAGTCACCATGTGCGGTCTCACCAACATAAATACTATCACCAGATTTAAGCTTTTGGAGCCTTGGGGAAAGTTGTCCTTGAGGGTCGGCTACTATTAGAAACTCCAACCAATCGAACTGTTCGCTTGGTGCATTAACAACAGAGTAAGCACGACTGATCAGCTTGCCTTCATCATCAAGCAAAGCAAGCTTGGTGAACTGACCAGCTTTAAAGGAAAGAGGCGCGCCAGATATTCTCAAACTGAACAGCTCACCTGTCCAATCAATGCGTTTCTCAACTCTTGCGAGGTTGAAACCTTTGAGTTCAATCATGAGACACCTCCTATTTGGTTACTCTTAGTTAAACTTACGCCTTCAACTCGATTATGTAAAGTTTCTAGTTTACATAATAAGATTGCCATTTCGTTTCACATTTTAAAAACAATTTTATTACATATTAAATGATTACATCTAGAATAAATGCTCAAAGTGATAAGTCGCGTCGCAATTTGTGGCAAAGCAGATAAAAAAGGAGCACTAAAAATGGACACACTGTTAAAAGACTTTCCCGTTATCACAGAGATCAAAGTCGCATGGGGTGAAATGGATGCTCTGCAACACGTCAATAACGTGGTCTATTTTCGCTACTTCGAGACGGCGCGTTTAGATTACTTCAACAAAATTAATCTGCTGGTCGACCTGCAAACCTCGCAAATTGGGCCAGTACTGAGCGAGACGCAATGCCGCTACAAGCTGCCTGTCACTTACCCAGACACGTTATTAGTCGGCTCGCGCGTGATCGACATGCAAGAAGATCGCATCACGATGGAATACCAAGTGCTGAGTAAGAAGTGGGGTAAGATTGCGACCATCGCCACCGCTACTGGTGTGATGTTTGATTTTAAGAACAACGTAAAAGCGGCGATTCCAGACCACGTTCGCCAGTCGATTTTAGACTTGGAAGGAACTGTGGGTAGCACGCATCATTTAGAGTAGCAAGAAACGAGAGATTAAAGGCGAGGTTCCCGACAGCGCTTCTTCATCGCTATCGGGAATAATGCTGAGGTACTATTCCAGCCTACACGATAAGAAAAGCTGCGTCATTCTAGCGAGCCATAGCGAGACTAAGAATCTACTTACCGCTTGCTGCAGGTCGTAGAGCTATGAATAAACTCAATACAATCTGAAGGTAGATTCTGAATCACGCTTTAGACATAACAGCAGAGCTACTCTTCCAGCCTACGCGATAAGAAAAGCTGCGTCATTCTAGCAAGCCAAAGCGCGACGAAGAATCTACATACCGCTTGCTGCAGACCATAGAGCAATGAATGGACTCAATATATTCTGAGAGTAGATTCTGAATCACGCTCGTTCCTCGCTGTTCAGAATGACGAACCTGTTTAGGTTCTGAACTCTACAACACTATCTAAGAAAACCATCGCGGACGAGCACAAGCGAGTCATCCAGAATCTCGCTTTAGACGTATCAGCAGAGCTACTCTTCCAGCCTACGCGATAAGAAAAGCTGCGTCATTCTAGCGAGCCAAAGCGAGACTAAGAATCTACTGACAGCTCGCTGTAGACCATAGAGCGATGAATCTACTCAATACAATCTGAGGGTAGATTCTGAATCACGCTCGTTCCTCGCTGTTCAGAATGACGAACCTCGTTTAGGTTCTGACTCTAAAACACTATCTAAAAAAACCATCCCGGACGAGCACAAGCGAGTCATTCGGAATCTCGCTTTAGACGTAATAGCAGAGCTACTCTTCCAGCCTACGCGATAAGAAAAGCTGCGTCATTCTAGCGAGCCAAGGCGAGACTAAGAATCTATTACCGCTTGCTGCAGGCCATAGAGTGATTAGCAGAACGTCTCGATGTATAGCGCTTCCACCTTATCTCTTGCCCATTGCGTTTTACGCAAAAACTTCAGCGAAGATTTGATCGACGGATCTTTCTTAAAACAGTTCACTCGAACGCGCTCATACAGGCCATTCCAACCAAAGTGTTCAACTAGTCGGGTGACGATTTTTTCTAAACTCAACCCATGCAGAGGGTTATTCGGCTGTTCGTTGCTCATGTTGTTGATCCAGTAGCGATGTAAGTGGCGGGCTAATCTAACTCAAAGTGACCACTTAACCTAATGTTTTCACCTTCAAAGGCGTTTAGCTTGAATTACTTTGCTCATCTCCCCTATAGTAGCTCAAACTTCACAAACATCCTTTTCACGATGAAAGCCCTCAACGACCTCAATATTTTTGTCGAAACAGCGCGCCAAGGCAGCTTTTCAAAAGCCGCTAACAGCATGGACATGACACCTGCCGCCATTAGCGCATCGATTAAGCGTCTTGAAGGGCAAATCGGTTTCCCGCTGTTTGTGCGTTCTACCCGAAGCCTGCGTTTAACCTCAGAGGGCGAACTGTTTTTAGACAAAACCACGCAAGCGTTGGCAACATTGCAAGAGGGGTTGGATCAGATCTCAAGTGCGCGTGGCGAGTTATCTGGTCAACTGCACATTACTGCGCCCTCCGATTTTGGTCGCAATATGTTGCTCGATTGGGTGGATGAGTTCATCGATCTCTACCCAAATGTTTCCATAAAACTAGAGCTGTCCGATAGCTTGACGGATATGTACACCAAGCCTGTCGATATTGCGATTCGCTACGGCGAGCCGGCCGACTCCAATCTGGTCGTGTTGGCTTTGTGTGGGTCAAACGAACGGATCTTATGTGCATCGCCAGAGTACGTAGCTACACATCCAGAACTCACCTCTCCTGCCGATTTAACGCAACACAACTGTTTGTGCTATATGGTCGCGGATTCAGTCTACAACAAATGGACGCTCACGCGTGACGGCGAGAAAGAACAAGTCGTGGTCAGCGGTAACTTGATGAGCAACGATAGTGACTTGCCACATCGGTTAGCGATCAAAGGCAAAGGCATTGCGAATAAATCGTTGATGGACATCAGCCGAGACTTAATCGAGGGAAGATTAGTGCGAGTGTTACCAGAGTGGGATTGCGGCCCAGTGCCGCTCTACATGGTGTGCGCCGATCGTCGCTTACTGACGCCAACGATTCGGACTTTCCGCGACTTTATCCAACAAAAATGCTGCCAGCAACGCGCCAACGTGCTGGCAACCTTCTGTCATTAGGCGATAAATCGAAGAGGACGAATCTGGGTATATTCAACCCAATCGTTCTCTTCCAATGTTTCAAGAAACGTCGCCATGTGCGGGCTTTGCAAATGCTTATCCAAGGCCTCTTGCGATGCCCAAATTTCTTGGAACATAAATAGGCCTTCAACTTTTTCGTCGAGATACAACTCGTATTGGCAACAGCCTTCTTCTTTGCGGGTTGGCTCTAGTAAACCAGCAAGCAAATTCGCCACCTGATCCTTACTATCTGGATAGGCTTTCACTTCTGCAACTAAGTGGATCATCGTTTTATCACTCTTTTGCGATTTATATATTGATTACAGGGTTCTACGTAACCTGCAAGTAAGCTCGAATTAGATCTCGGTGAATACGGTTTCTGCATCCCAGCGAGACTTTGGCGTTTTCGCGTTGAAGTCATCTTCCGCGTGGTAGCCAAGCGGCACGATCACAACGCTGGTGTAACCTTTTTCACGCAAGCCAAATTCTTCATCCAGCACTTTGGGATCAAACCCTTCAATTGGCACTGCATCGATTTCTAGCGTCGAAGCACCCAACAGCAACGTACCCACGTTGAGGTAAACTTGTTTCTCCATCCAATGGTTCGCATCTTTCAGATCAAAACGGTGCATGTTCACAAAGTAGCTACGACCACCGCGCACAGCCGCTTTCGCTTCTTCAGTTGGGAATCGGCCATCTTTTTCTTCTTGCACCATTAGCGCTTCAATGTAGTCGTTATCGATGCCTGTTTTTGCACAAAACACCAATACGTGAGAAGCGTTGAGAATCTTCGCCGCGTTAAACGCGTAGTTCTCTTGCGCCGCTTTAGCGATGCGCTGTTTGCCTTCTTCTGTGCTTGCCAGAATGAAATGCCAAGGTTGAAAGTTCACACTCGATGGACTAAAACGAATCAGCTCTTTAACTGCGTCGATTTTTTCTTGAGATAGCTTGCGCGTTGGGTCAAACACTTTCGTTGAGTAACGAGATTTTGCAGCTTGTACGATATCCATGAGGTTCTCCAATTAATGAATTTAAGCTGTGTAACAG
>NZ_WXWT01000483.1:0-5680 GCF_009904725.1 Vibrio sp. V43_P6S15P86 | reverse complement strand
GTTTATATATTAAAGAAGTTTAATCAATATAGAACGTAGTGTCACTTTAGTTGCCACAATTTGAAGCTCTGCGCAGGCATATTGACAGAAAGATGACCCTTATAATCAATAAGTTCGCGTCCATCCAGCAGTGACGAAAGATGGGTTGCCTCCAAACCAAGTTGCCACAGAGGCAAGTCAATTGAACCCTCATCGCCACTTAGATTCATCACAACAACGATCGCTTCACTTCCAAGTACGCGCGCATAAGCCAGCACGTTGGTATCGCAATGCAGCCATTGAATACTACCAGACTGTAAAGACTTGTACTGTTTACGTATCGAAATCCATTGCTTGTAAATCGACAGCCATGCTGAGTTTTCAATTTCATTCCAAGGGAAACAGCGACGATTATCCGGATCCAGCCCTCCCTCTAGTCCGACTTCACTCCCATAGTAAATACAAGGTGTACCGACGTATGTCATGAGCAGAGCAAGTGCGATGTTCATTTTACGCTTATCACCATCAACCAGTGTGATAAAACGAGCAGTATCATGACTATCGAGTTGATTTAGCTGCGATAGCTGATTCGAAAATGGAATTTTTGCTCTGGCTTCGTCCAACCATGCTTTAAACTCCAAACCATCAATGTTGATTGGTTCATACATAATATCTTGCTGCGCGATAAAAGCTCGAACTGGATGAGCGAAACCGTAGTAGTTCATCGCCCCATCCTCTTGGTCACCTTGCAGCCACTGTGTTGCTTCAAAAAAGTGCTCACCTAGCACATAGGCATTCGGATTGACTGACTTCGTCGCATGGCGAAACGCTTCAACATAATGAGCATTGTTTTTCGCTCCCTCTCCTTCGCCAAGCATATGAATAACATCAAATCGCCAACCATCGACTGAGTATGGTGGCTTAAGCCAGTGCTTAATGACAGATGCTTCGCTTTGATAGATATAGTCACGCACTTGTTCATTTTCGAAGTTCAGAACCGGTAAGTTACCAATGCCTTTCCAACCGATATAATGATTGGTTTCGCCTTCGAAAAAGTAGTAATCGCGGAACTTTGAATGCGGATGACCATACGCCCCCTCTCCTTTTTGTTGGATATCAAACCAAGGATGATGCACTGACGTGTGGTTAAACACCGCGTCTAAGACAATCTTCATATTCTTACCGCGAATCTTCTCACACAGTTCCGCAAACTGAGCATTGGTGCCAAACATAGGATCAACAGTGAAGTAATCGGTGGTGTCGTATTTATGATTACTTGGTGAAGAAAAGATCGGATTAAAATAAAGCGCAGTAACGCCGAGCTGTTCAAGATAGTCCAACTTTTGTTCCACACCTTTGAGGTCGCCGCCAAAGAATTCACGTGCCCCGGTATTTTGGTGAGAGCCTACCGCTTCTCCCCACGATTTAATGATCGCTTCTGAATCATGCTGAGCATAAGCTTTACGAATGTCAGATTCACTTTTACTAGCAGAAAAACGGTCAGGAAAGATTTGATAGAACACTTGCTCTTGGACCCAGCTTGGTGGTTGATGGTTTACATTCAACTTAAAGTGGAACTCTTTGGGTGGAATACGCTTTTGTACGCCTCGTGCATCGAGCCAGTATTGTTGTCCGTCTTTGAGGAGCTTAAACACATAATGTGTGACATCTCGATCTCGATTTGGTCGGAACGATGCTTCCCATAGTAACAATTCCCCAGCAGTTCCTACTTGAGTCATGTCGACCAGACATTCTTCATTGTCCGGCTCAAGACGCACATATACGGAATCAAAATCCAATGTCTCGGTTTTCAGTCTGACTGTGACTTGCTCGTGATTAAAAGCTAAACCATCAATAGTTTGACTATGAAAAATAAATGGCAGGTTCATTATGGGCACTCCTCGTCATCGGATATGCCACTATGTTATTGAAGAATGAGAGACAAGAAATCCTCCTTGCGAGTTGACATATCAGCCAATTTTCCCAAGGAGGATCACACTTAGTAGGCGTAGTGACTTGTCGGATACCGCTTAGTTCAACAAGAGACTGTCATCTGCAAGCTCTTCACCACGCACTTTGGAGAACATATCCAACAAGTCTGGTACTTGCATGTTAGCGCGCTGCTCTCCAGCCACATCTAGCACAATTTCACCTTGGTGAAGCATTACGGTCCTATCGCCACATGCTAATGCGTCTTTCATCGAATGCGTCACCATCATCACGGTTAAATCGAACTCATCGACAATACGTTTAGTTAAGTCGATAACAAACGCCGCCATACGAGGATCAAGCGCAGCCGTGTGTTCATCAAGCAATAACAACTTACTCTCCGATAACGTCGCCATCACAAGGCTAACGGCTTGTCGTTGTCCACCGGACAGTAAGCCAATGCTATCGCCCAGACGATCTTCTAAACCAAGCCCTAGGATGCTAATTCGCTCTTGGAACAACTTGCGACGTTTAGCTGAAAGCGCCAAACCCCAACTGCGTTTTTTACCACGCATGTACGCTAAAGCCATGTTCTCTTCTATCGTTAGCTCTCCACAGGTTCCGGCCAATGGATCTTGAAACACTCGTGCGCATTGCGTCGCACGTTGGGCAACCGTCTGCTTGGTGACGTCTTTGCCATCAATGATCACCTGACCACCTATCATCGGCGTCTCACCAGTTACCGCGCCAAGCAACGTCGATTTTCCTGCGCCATTAGATCCAATCACGGTAAGAAATTGATGCTCTGGAACCTCTAAAGAGACGCCTTTCAATGCACGATTTTCTAAAATCGTCCCTGGGTTGAACGTGACCTGAATGTTATTAAGTTCAATCATAACGCCTCCCCCGAACCATTTTTTGATGCCGCTTGTTTAGCATCGGTAACGCGTTGTTTCGCTCTCATGCTCTGTTTTAGCTTTGGAGCAATAAGCGCCACAGCCACCAATACTGCGGTAACAAGGTTGAGGTCTGAAGCTTGTAAACCAAACATGCCAGAGCTCAAAGCGAAAGCCACTGCAAGACGATAAAGTACCGAACCGATGATGACAGCAAATACCGCAACCCAAATTTTTCGCCCGGGAATAAGGGTCTGGCCCAAAATCACAGCAGCCAAACCAACCACAATGGTGCCCACGCCAGAGGTCACATCTGCAAAGCTGTTCGTTTGTGCAAACAACGCGCCTGCGAATCCGACAAAACCGTTGGATAAAGCCAACCCAAAGTAGGTATAAAAACCAGTGCTCGCCCCTTGCGCAGAAACCATACGCGCATTCACGCCCGTGGCTCGTAAACCAAGACCAAAGTCGCTGTTGAGCAAGCGAATCACAAAGAAAGCGGACAAAAGAACTAAGACCCCAACAACCAGAGGACGAATGAACATCGGATCGCCCAAGGCTTCAAACGGCGTGAGAATAGTATCCTCTCCAAGCAACGCCATATTAGGTTTGCCCATAATACGAATATTAATTGAAAATGCCGCGATCATGGTAAGAATGGAAGCTAACAGGTGCAAAATACCACATCGAACAGCCAGAAAAGCGGTTACCCACCCCGTCATACTACCGGCTACCATCGCCATTATTGTCGCAAGCCAAGGATTAATACCTGCGACAATCGCCGTTGCAGCCACCGCCGCTCCCATTGGAAAGCTGCCATCCACACTCAAATCGGGGAAATCGAGAACACGAAACGTAAGATACACACCCAAGGCAACTAGGCCATAAATTAAGCCAATTTCGAGTGCGCCAAAAAAAGCAAATGCAGACATAACTGCTCCTTTCTGCATGTTCAGGCTGGCTAATACCAACCTGAACTTAAGACTTCTAACGTATACTCCCTTCTTCTTTAGCAGAATGCTCTGCACGAGAAATCCGGCGAGTATCAACTTTGGGGCAAGCCTATACCAACCAACGTGACAGGCTTAACCCCAAAAGAGCGTTACTTATTGCATGCTTGTCGCACGTTCAACCACAGAACTTGGCAGCTTGATACCGAGCTTAGATACTGCGCTTTCATTAATTACAAGGTCAGAGCCCGTCGCGACTTTTACATCCAGCTTGCCTGGTTCTTGACCATCAAGAATCGCCGCCACGTAATCCGCGGTTTGTACACCAACCTGGTAGTAGTCAAAACCTAAGCCTGCAATTGCACCCTTTTCGACATACGACGTCGCGCCACCAAATACAGGTTTCTTCGCTTGATTCGCTGCCACAATCATCCCTTCAATCGCACTTGCAACTGTATTGTCTGTTGGGGCGTAAAGAATGTCTGATTTCGCTGCAATCGCTTGAGTCGCAGACTGAACATCAGCACTTTTTAGTGCGGTCGCTTCAACCACTTGTATGCCTTTTGCTTTTGCGCTTTCTTTTAGTAATTCAACTAAAGTCACGGCATTAGCTTCACCGGGATTAAATACAACCCCGATGCTTTTCACCTGAGGAAGAATTTCTTGGATGAGATCGACATGCTGAGCAACGGGTGAAAGATCAGACAGGCCAGTTACGTTTTTGCCTGGTTGTTCCATCGACTTAACCAATTTCGCACCAACCGGATCTGTTACCGCAGTAAAGACAACAGGAATAGAGCGAGTAGCCGACACCAAAGCTTGTGCCGAAGGTGTCGCGATGCCAACTAACACATCAGGATTTTCACCGACGTACTGACGGGCAATTTGCACCGCAATCGCTGGATTACCCTGTGCGGTCTTATAATCAAATTCTAGATTTTTGCCTTCTTCGTAGCCTTTCGCTTTCAAACCATCAAGTAACCCTTGGCGCGTCGCGTCTAACGCCGGGTGTTCGACAATCTGTGAAACTGCGACAGTTGCAGTGGCGGCCAGTACATTGGTAGAAGAGAAAATAGCAGTAGCTGATAGAACGGCGGTGGCTAATAAACGTTTCGTTTTCATCATAACTCCTTGATGTGACTTCGTCCTTGTTTCACGAGCTTTCAATATGTGTATCGACTCGTGAATTCAAATGTTTGAAGGCGGTATTGTTGTGTTCGTATAACTGTGCACTTCTTGCGCATCTTGTTTTTATTATTACTACTAAGTCTTAGTAAAGAAAAGAAAGATTTAACACTAAAGCAACATTTGTGATCGGGGGGACTTCTTCATCCGGAAAGAATCTTTGGTAAACAAAGCTTCGCTCGCTTCATCAACGACCGTCAAAGTAGGTAATAGAGGCAAGATCAAAAATGGAGCGGCCAGTGCACACTCCATTTCAAACAATTTAAATTAGAACCAACGCTCTAATGACGACTTATCGAGCTGGCGAAACGCTCGGTTCAATATTATCGCAAGCTCTTTGTAACGAGGGCGAGCTTTGACAGGCTCTAATGCAAAACCTGTTTCCACAATTTTTTGATGCAACTCCCGATACCAAGAGGCCAAAGAAGGCGGCAATTTCGTGTTGGATCGAGCACCAAGCCACCAAATGCCTTGAAGTGGCAAGCTTATCGCAAACAAGGCGACAACAATGGATTGAGGTAACGCGTGGTAATTGTTGAATGCCATTTGAGTGAGTACGCTGATCGCAGCGACGGCTGGCATGACTTTAATGCCAAAGCGAGTCGCCTTAATGATACGCTGTTCCGGAAATATGGCGCTTAGCTCTTTACGAACCGGCCAGATCTCCATGTAATTCTGGCCATCTTTCAGGCTATGGATCAATCCGACTTTATTACTCATACCGCTCTCTCACTAAAAAAT
>NZ_WXWT01000003.1:0-5718 GCF_009904725.1 Vibrio sp. V43_P6S15P86 | reverse complement strand
GTTAAATGTTATCAAAAGGTTACGCTAAGTTCTCCGTAAAGCATCCTTGGTTTCACCGAGTTAATGTTATTGCGGTCATACTGATTTTTTTTGTGAGCTGTTATCAGCTCTTGGTGAATGAAGCATTCGAGTACGCAATTGGGTTTGTTATTACACTTTTGGCGTCAGCTTTATTTGCATCAGCTTCCGCATTCAAAAAGCGCTATTTAGGTTTGGATTCTTAGGCGTGTTAATTTCCTAGCGGTTCAATTGAGTCATTTATTGCTTTCAAGCAAATATTGAACTGAATTATGATCGAGTGCATCAAGAGGGGGACAAATGTCCTCCTTTTTGTTAGGTGTCACGCCCTAATATAGGCATATTCCCAAACAAAATAATAAAGGACATCGACATGGACCTACTTGCCTTACTCGATATAAACAACACCCTGGTTAACATTCCAATTGGCGGCGGTTACGCAATGAGTTGGATCGAAGCTTTCGGTACGGTTTTTGGATTGCTTTGCATTTGGTTTGCTAGCCAAGAAAAAACCATCAACTACTTATTCGGTTTGCTGAATGTCACTCTTTTTGCCGTTATCTTTTTCCAAATTCAGTTATACGGATTATTACTTCTTCAACTGTTTTTCTTCTGTGCGAACATTTACGGTTGGTATGCGTGGACTCGTCCAAACGCGGAAGGTGAAACGCTGGAAGTACGCTGGTTAAACAAACAGAAACTCATCGCCACTGCTTCTATTAGCGTTGTGTCTATCGCGTTGTTAACCATCTACATCGACCCTTTTTTCTTTGCATTAGCAAACATTGCTGTTGATAGCTTGAATCTATTTGGTGCAGGTTTGGCTGATCCGGTACTTGAACCTGATGCGTTCCCGTTTTGGGATGCAACCATGACAGTACTTTCTGTTGTTGCACAAATTCTGATGACACGTAAATATGTGGAAAACTGGATTCTTTGGGTTGTGATTAACATCATCAGTGTTGGTATCTACGCGACACAGGGTGTTTATGCGATGTCTGTTCAGTATGCGATTTTGATGTTCATTGCTGCCAATGGTACGCGTGAATGGGCCCGTAGCGCCAAGCGCAATGGCGATAAAACCTTAGCTCAAGCTGCAGCTTAAGGAACGAAAAATGGCGAAACAACCTCATATTGGTGTTGATGAAACACAAGTCGCTCCTCTCGTCATTGTATGTGGTGAGCCAGACCGAGCTAATCGTATTGCCGCATTATTGGATGATGCAGAAATGATCTCGGAAAATCGCGAGTACCGTGTTTTTACTGGCAAATACAAAGACCAGCCTGTTTCAGTATGCAGCACAGGCATCGGCGCGCCATCAATGATCATTGCGATAGAAGAGCTAAAACAGTGCGGCGTAACTCATGTGGTACGTGTTGGATCGGCAGGTGCGATGCAATCTGGGATTCAGCTTGGCGAGCTGATCATTGCCGAAGGTGCGGTAAGAGATGAAGGCGGCTCCAAAGCGTATGTGGATTCGGCTTATCCGGCGTACGCAAGCTTTTCCTTATTAAAGGAAGTTGAGCGTTACCTGTCAGTACAAGAGGCGCGTTATCATTTCGGTGTGGTACGTTCTCACGACAGTTTCTATACCGATGACGAAGATGCGATATGCCAATACTGGAACAAGAAGGGCGTCTTAGGTGCCGATATGGAAACCTCAGCTCTGTTTGCCGTTGGCCGATTACGTGGCCTTCATGTGGCTTCGATCTTAAATAACGTCGTTTTGTATCAACAAGATGTGAAAGAAGGGGTTGGCCAGTACGTTGATGAAGCGAAAGTAATGATGCAAGGTGAGAAGCTTGCTGCAATGACGGCGCTAGAAGCGTTGATTGCTCAGAGATAGTCCGTACTAACTTCAGTAACTCTTATAAATCAATGAATGTAAAGCGACAGGCCACTGTCGCTTTTTTATTTGGTGTTACGGGGTACAATCCACCTGAGATAGTTATCAGTAACTTTTCTGAGAGAGCAGAGAATGAAAATCAGCCCGTATCCAACTGGCCGCTTCAAAACATACCTTGAAAAAAAGAGCCTTGCCTTTCGTGAGATGATCTATCAGTGTCAAATTAGTACGCGTTACTTTGATGCTGGGGAAGAAATTCTCCGTCAAGGTGAGCAACTTCAGTACTTATATGTTGTGCCGGTAGGTCGAGTGTCAATGAGTATATTGGCCGCGAATGGGCGACGCTTTCAATTAGGAGAGGCAAACTGCGACTACCATATCTATGGTGAAATGGAGTACTTCACTCAGACTCCTTGCCAATGGAATGTGATTGCAGATGAGCACATGCAGGTTGATGTCATCTGCATCCAAAAACTAACTGAAGTGCTACAAAAGCATCCAGAAATGATGGTGTTCTTTGCTTCAGCGTTGGCCGAAGATTATCAAGACTCTATGGATATCTATACCAATCGGTTATTGCATCCCATTACTTATAATATTGCGTATGATCTTTTCGTCCGTAATCAAACCAGCACATTGCTCGGTGGCTTTGACAAAGTAAATCAAGAAGCTGAGCGATTTGGTACTTCTGGTCGTGTTTATCGACGTGCAGTTAAAGATTTGATTGAAAAGGGATTGATTGCAAAAACGGAAAACGGGTTGGAGATTATTGATGAGCTTGCACTTAAAGCATTTATCGAAGCGCATGAATGATACACCTAGGTATTGCAATGAATGGTTTTTATAAGTCTTTGATATAGTTGAAGCTCGAATAAGCGTAACTAATGTAAAGTACCTTAAATTTTGTTGAATGCAGTAAAGAGTAACGTTATATTGCGAACGCGCATGATAATAGATCTCATTAAGGCTTAACAAAATGAAAAAATTCGTCGGTGCGGCTATGTTGTCGCTATTTACTGTTTCTCCTTCTTTCGCTGCTAAGGTTGTGATTGACCATTACATGGGTCAAACCGAGCTAGAGCAATCACCAGAACGCGTGGTTGTGATTGGCTTTGGTCCGCTAGATGCGCTGGACAACTTTGGTATCGATCCTGTTGCAGTCTCTAACTCTTCTAATCTGCCTAGCTACCTTTCAAAATACAGCAAAGATAACTACACCTCTGCGGGTAGTTTGTTTGAACCTGACTTTGAAACCATTTACATGCAAAAACCGGATTTGATATTGGTTGGTCCGCGAGCGTCTGCGAAATATGAAGAGCTGAGTGAAATTGCTCCTACGGTCGTTTTTGCTGCGAAAGAAAATCAAGGTTATTGGGAAGGTACGCAAGCACAGTGGCGCAATATTGGTAAAATCTTCGATATCGAAGAAAAAGTAGAGCAGAAAATTGAAGCGCTAGATGCTCAATTCAAAGCAATCCGTGACTACAATCAATCAAATAACAATGATGCGTTAACGATTTTAAGCATGGGTGACAACATCAGTGCGTTTGGAGCTCAATCGCGATTTGGTGTGATTTATAACGATTTCGGTTTCTTGGAAACGGTTGAACACGTGAAAACGGGCACTCACGGAGATGTTATTTCTTATGAATTTATTCGTGAAGCGAACCCGAAAAATATACTCGTAGTTGACCGCAATTCGCTGAAAGGCACGCCAGATAACGATATTCGTAAGTCCATGGATAACGACTTAGTCAAAGCAACCGCCGCATATAAGAATCACAAAATCACTTATTTAGATGTGGACGCGTGGTACTTGTCGATGTCTGGTGTGACTGCAACAGAAAAAATGGTCAGTGAGATCAAGCAAACCGTTGAACTGTAATCCAAGATAGCAGAGGTTAACTTTGAAAAAGTTATTGCTAACCCTTGTGGTTTTAAGCACGGTTTCGTTATTTGTTGGGGTGGCAAACATGACGCCCCAACAACTCTTTTCGGGTGATGAGAAAGCATTAGAGCTTTTCTTTACCAGCCGTATACCACGTTTATTTGCCATATTACTCGCTGGTGCTGGCTTGAGTATTGCGGGTCTTGTCATGCAGCAAATCAGCCAGAACCGATTCGCGGCACCTTCTACAACTGGTACGATCGAATGTGCCATGTTGGGCTACGTACTGAGCGTGGTTTTCTTTGGCAACGACAATCACCTATGGCTTGTCTTTGGTATCTCGGTATTTGGGACGCTGGCGTTTATTTTCTTTATTCAGCGCATTCAATTTAAGAGTGTGGTTTTTGTGCCTCTTGTCGGGATTATTTTCGGCAATGTCATCCAATCCATGACCACGTTTATCGCTTACAAATACGATGCACTTCAAAGTCTGAATGCTTGGACAGTCGCAAACTTCGCCAACATCTTGCGTGGTGATTTTGAACTGCTGTACATCGCGGTACCAATGGTTATCCTCAGCTATCTTTTTGCCGCAAGGATCTCTGCCGTAGGTATCGGAAAAGATTTCGCGATTAACTTGGGTTTGAATTATCAGCAGGTTGTGACGATTGGCGTGCTATTGGTGTCAATCATGTCAGCAAGTGTCGTGATGATTGTGGGGCAGCTGCCATTCCTTGGTCTGATTGTGCCGAACCTCGTGAGTCACTTTTATGGTGATAACCTCAAAAAGAACATTCCGCTTACGGCCATGTATGGGGCGACTCTAGTGCTGTGTTGCGACTTGGTGAGTCGTTTGATTATCTTCCCTCATGAAATGCCAATCTCTATCGTGATCAGCATATTGGGTGGTGTGGTATTCATCGCGATGTTGTTGCGAGGTAAGCAACATGCGTGATTCAACGAAAATCCTACTGCTAGGTGGCATTGCGGTACTTTTCGCATGTTTGTTTATTGGTATTGGGCTAACAGCTGACAACTACCAGTATTTTTTATCTCGTAGAGTTCCTAAAGTATTGGCGATAGTGCTAGCGGGTGTGGCTATTGCTCAGTCTTCACTTGTATTTCAAACCATTACGCACAACCGAATTTTAACGCCAAGTATCATGGGGTTTGATGCGTTGTATGTGTTGACGCAAATTTTGATCGTGCTGATTTTTGGTGGTTTGAGTACTTTAGTTCTTAACTTGTACGTCAATTTCGCGATTGCCGTAATTGTAATGGTGTCGTTTTCGTTATTGTTGTTTGGTTTTTACTTTTCTAAAGGAAGCAAGAACTTGATTACGTTGCTATTGGTCGGCTTGATCTTTGGCCAGCTATTTTCCAATGCAGCGTCATTTTTCTCTTTGCTGATGGATCCAAATACGTTTGCAATCGTTCAATCGAAACTTTACGCCAGCTTTAATAATGTCAAAGTGAATTTGGTTTACTTTAGTGCACCAGCTTTGATGTTTGCATGTTGGTTGCTATTTAGTATGCATCACACTTTAGATGTGTTTTGGCTCGACCAAGACAATGCGAAAAGTTTGGGCGTCGACGTACCTAAGGTGACGCGAAATGTATTCATTATCTCGGCGGTTCTGATTGCTATTTCTACGGCTCTAGTGGGACCAATCATGTTCTTTGGTTTGCTGGTGACCAACTTAAGCCGAGAAATGTTCCGAAGTTACCAACACAAAACGCTATTGGTCGGATGTTCGTTTCTATCCATCAGTTCACTACTTGCTGGGCAATGGATAATCGAAAACGTGTTCAGTTTTGAGACGACGTTGAGTGTCGTAATTAACTTTATCGGCGGTGCGTATTTCTTATACCTGCTGCTGAAAAACAAAGTTGTATAAATATGATAGTAATAGACAAATTAACGAAGGCTTTCGGGTCAAACAAAGTCGTAGACGAAGCCAAGAA